>NZ_JALBWO010000052.1:0-239454 GCF_050026815.1 Rhodanobacter ginsengiterrae
CCGAATGGGCGGAGCGCAAGGGCATCGCCCTGGACTTCATCGAGCCGGGTCGGCCCATGCAGAACGGCTTCATCGAACGCTTCAACGGCAGCTTCCGACGCGGCGTGCTGGACATGCATGTCTTCCGCAACCTCTCTGAAGTACGTGAGCAGGCCGAGCGATGGATCGCCGATTACAACAACGAGATCCCTCATGACAGCCTCGACGGCCTCACGCCCGCCGAGTTCCGAATTCAAAACGACCCGGCGACCTCTAGTTTAGCTTGGCACTGATTTACGGGGAGTCGACACCGCAATGGCAAGGATAACCACGGTTCATTAATTTCGCATAATGTATATTATGTAAAATAATAGATGGCGCCGGGCAGTCGCTCCTAGCGGAACTGACGCCTCACTTCCTAAGATGCCGTCGATTGACCGATCCGAACCCGCTTGATCTGGCGCAGCCAGTCGTAGCCGTCTTCCGCGCGCAAGCCTCCGCTGGCGCGGATGGATTTCGGCGCGTCGGTTCGACGCGCGGCGTGCGAATTTTCAAACTGTGAGCGAGATTGTTGCAGCAGCTGATTGATGTAGCGCTTCATTGGAATGGCTCTTGGCAGGATGACGGTGACCGGATCTGTCCAACGGGTTTCCGGCTTATTAAATGCTTCGCCGACAGGATTGGGCTGCCCGCGCTCCCGAGCAAGCTGTGCTCCGCGATCGTTCTGTCCCGGAGCGGAAACAATGGCCGACAGACGAGAGTGTTCGCGACAAGAAACACTCAGATCACCAAGTCAGCACTTTCTCCAGGAATGGCGCGTGCCCATGTAGCTGGCCGAACACCTATTCGGCTGCCGGATCATGGGCAAGAAACTACTCGTCTTGTTGCACATCGTGCTGAGTCTTGGTTTGATCGCCCCCGCGGTCGCGGGGGCTGCCACTCCGCATGAGGAAGGCTACGTCAGGGTCGGGGTGCCGGATCTGCCGCAGGCCGTGACGTTTTTCCGGAATGTGCTTGATTGCGGGCTGATGGCGCCGGAGTCTGCGGCGGAAGCCGACGCAGCAGTGTCCGTGCTGCTTTCCTGCGGCGAAGATTCGGTGGTGGAGTTGGTCGCCGCCCCCGGCAAGTCCCCTTCCCCGGCGAACGAAACAGCTCAGCCGCTGCTATTCGTCTCCGACAACGTCCCGCAGGCCGGCAAATGGCTGCGGCGGCAGGGCGTCATCGTCGGCGGCGCTCCCCACCGCCTGACGTCCGGACCGTTGGCTGGTCGCGTGGTGCTCGACTTCATGGCGCCCTGGGGCCTGCGCTTGCAATTGCTGGACAGAGACACCGGCGGGCCGGACGGTGGAACCGTGGCCGCCACAGATGTCCAATACAACGGCGGCTGAGAGTCAGCGCCGGCGGGCGCGGAAAAATTCGCGCAACATGTCGGCGGATTCGTCAGCAAGCAGACCGCCAGCCACATCGATGCGATGGTTGTGGCGTGCATCGACCAGGGTGTCGAATACGCTGCCGGCGGCGCCGGTCTTGGGATCGGCGGCCGCATAGACGACCCGGCCCAGGCGAGCGTGAATCATGGCCATAGCACACATCGAACATGGCTCAAGGGTGACATAGAGCGTGGCGCCGGACAGGCGGTGATTGGCAAGCTTCTCCCCGGCCGCGCGCATCGCCATGATTTCGGCGTGGGCGGTCGGGTCATGCAGGGTGATGTTGCGATTCCAGCCGAGGCCAACGATCTCGGTGCCCTGCACAAGCACAGCACCCACGGGCACTTCGCCCTCGGCGTCACGCGCGTGAGCGGCCAGTTGCAGCGCACGCTGCATGTATAGCAGATCAGCAGGCGAGAATTCACTTGAACTTGCAAGAATTTCGTCAGTCATTTCAATGCATTATTGACGCAATTTAATAAGGCCGGCAAGCTGCCGGTCTTCCCTTCTCGCGCGCAAGCGATTGATTTTCCTATTCCCACTCGATCGTGGCAGGTGGTTTGCCGCTTATGTCATAGACTACGCGAGATACTCCACGTAATTCATTGATAATTCTATTGGAAACCTTGCCGAGAAATTCATGGGGCAGGTGTGCCCAATGCGCGGTCATGAAGTCGATGGTTTCCACCGCACGCAGCGCGATCACCCACTCATAGGCGCGCGCGTCGCCCACCACGCCTACCGATTTGACTGGCAGGAATACGGCAAACGCCTGGCTGGTCTGGTCGTACAGATCGGCCTTGCGCAGCTCGTCAATGAAGATCGCGTCCGCCTGGGCCAGCAGTTCGGCGTATTCGCGCTTCACTTCGCCCAGGATGCGCACGCCCAGGCCGGGGCCGGGGAATGGATGGCGATAGACCATCGCCCGTGGCAAGCCCAGCGCCACGCCAATCCGGCGTACTTCGTCCTTGAACAGCTCGCGCAGCGGCTCGACCAGCTTCAGCTTCATGTGCACCGGCAGGCCACCGACGTTGTGATGGCTCTTGATGACGTGGGCCTTGCCGGTCTTGCTGCCGGCCGATTCGATCACGTCGGGATAGATGGTGCCCTGCGCCAGCCATTTCACGTTGTTGCCGTCGGCAGTGATCCTGCTCGACTCTTCGTCGAAGATCTCCACGAACAGGCCACCGATGATCTTGCGTTTGGCTTCCGGGTCGGCCACGCCTTCCAGCGCGTTGAAATAGCGGTCGGCGGCATTGACGCGGATCACCTTGACGCCCATGTTCTCGGCCATGGTGGCCATCACCTGGTCGCCCTCCTGCCAGCGCAGCAGGCCGGTGTCGACGAACACGCAGGTCAGCCGATCGCCGATCGCCTTGTGCAGCAACGCGGCAACCACCGAGGAATCGACACCGCCCGAAAGACCCAGCAGTACATGATCGTCGCCGACCTGCTCGCGGACGCGGGCGATCTGGTCGTCGATGATGTTGGCGGCGGTCCACAACATGGCGCAGCCACAGATCTCGGCGATGAAACGCTTCAGCAGCGCCCCGCCCTGCTTCGTGTGCGTCACTTCAGGATGGAACTGCACGCCGTACCAGCGTCTGGCCTCGTTCTCCATCACCGCGACCGGAATACGGTCGGTGGTGCCGGTTATTGCGAAACCTGGCGGCGCCTTGGCGACGTGATCACCGTGGCTCATCCAGACGTCGAGCTTGTGCGCATCGGCATGATCGGTGAGGCCATCAAACAGACGGCTCGGTGCCACGATATCCACTTCCGCGCGACCGAACTCACGCGCATCGGCCGCTTCGGTGGCGCCCCCGAGCTGGGCCGCCATCGTCTGCATGCCGTAGCAGATGCCGAGGATCGGCACCTCGGCATCGAACACCTGCTGTGGTGCTTTCGGCGCGCCTTCCAGCGTGGTCGATTCCGGACCGCCGGACAGGATGATCCCCCTGGCACCGAATGCGGCGATCTCGGCTGGGTCATGATCCCAGGCCCAGATCTCGCAATACACGCCAAGCTCGCGGATACGACGGGCGATCAGCTGCGTGTACTGTGCGCCGAAATCGAGGATCAGGATCTTGTCGCTATGGATGTTGGTCATCAGTCCGGTTTCGCCGCGTGGCGCTCGGCCACATCGGTGCCTTTGATCTTGAAGGAACAACGCAACACCGGTTGCCCGGGTCGCTACCTGTAAAACAAGGCGCCGGCCCTCGGGCCGGCGCGTCAGTCACGAGTTGAGCCGGTAATTCGGCGCTTCCTTGGTGATCTGGATATCGTGTGGGTGCGCTTCGGTCACGCCGGCGGAAGTCACCTTGACGAACTGCGCCTTGTGACGCACGTCCTCGATGGTGGCCGCCCCCAGGTAACCCATCGACGCACGCAGTCCGCCGATCAGTTGATGGATGATGTTGCGCAGCGGGCCCCGGTACGGCACGCGCCCTTCGATGCCTTCCGGCACCAGCTTGTCGGCATCGGCCTCGTCCTGGAAGTAACGATCCTTTGAACCGAGCTGCATCGCGCCGATCGAGCCCATGCCGCGATAGCTCTTGTACGAGCGCCCCTGAAACAGCTCGACTTCGCCAGGCGATTCCTCGGTGCCGGCGAACATCGAGCCGAGCATCACGGTGGAGGCACCGGCAGCCAGCGCCTTGGGAATGTCGCCCGAGTAGCGGATGCCGCCATCGGCGATCAACGGAATCTCGTCCTTCAGTGCCGTGGCGACCATGTCGATCGCGGTGATCTGCGGCACGCCTACACCGGCAACCACGCGGGTGGTGCAGATCGAACCGGGGCCAACGCCCACCTTGACGGCATCCACGCCGACGTCGAGCAGTGCACGCGCCGCCTCGCCGGTCACGATGTTGCCGGCAATCACCTGCACCTGCGGGTAGTTCTTCTTGACCCAGCCCACGCGATCGATGACGCCCTGCGAATGACCGTGTGCGGTGTCGACCACCAGCACGTCCACGCCGGCATCGACCAGCGCGGCCACGCGCTGTTCGGTGTCACCGGAAACACCGACGGCTGCGCCGACCAGCAGTGCTTCCTGGCGATCCTTGGCGGAATGCGGATTGTCGCGGGCCTTCTGGATATCCTTGACCGTGATCAGGCCGCGCAGCTGGAACGCGTCGTTGACCACCAGCACTTTCTCGATCCGGTGCGTGTGCAGCAGTTGCAGCACGTCGTCCTGGGCAGCGCCCTCGCGCACCGTGATCAGCTTGTCCTGGCGCGTCATGATGTTGCGCACCGGGTCGTCCAGCTTGCGCTCGAAGCGCAGGTCGCGGCTGGTGACGATACCGACCAGCTGGGCGCCATCCACCACCGGCACGCCGGAAATGTTGTGCGCATGCGTCAGCCGCAGCACTTCGCGAATCGAAGTCTCCGGCGTCACCGTGATCGGGCTGCGGATCACGCCGGCCTCGAACTTCTTGACCAGGCGCACTTCAGCCGCCTGCTGCTCGGCGGTCATGTTCTTGTGGATGATGCCGATGCCGCCGTTCTGCGCCATGGTGATGGCGAGGCGGGCTTCGGTCACGGTGTCCATGGCGGCGGACACGATCGGAATGTTCAGGCGCAGGTCGCGGGTGAACCGCGTCGAGGTGTTCACGTCGCGCGGCAGCACGATGGAATGGCCCGGAACAAGGTAGACGTCGTCGTAGGTCAGGGCCTCGGCGAGAATGCGCATGAAAAAGTCCCGCTGCAAAGAGGGAATTATACGCGCCCCGCCGTATTTCCTGCCAGATGCGAGCCTGAATAAGGGCGGCAGAACCGACTCAGGCCTTCGCTTCACCCTGCAGGCGCGCTTCGGCCGCCTCCAGCGTGTTCTCCATCAGCGTGGCCACCGTCATCGGCCCGACGCCACCGGGAACCGGGGTGATCCAGCTGGCGCGCTCGGCCGCGGGAGCGAATTCCACATCGCCGACCAGACGGCCATCGTCGAGCCGGTTGATACCAACATCGATGACCACCGCGCCAGGCTTGATCCATTCGCCTTTGACCAGCCCGGGCTTGCCCACCGCGACGATCACGATATCGGCCTGGCGCACGAAGCCCTCGAGGTCGCGGGTAAAACGATGGCACGAGGTGGTGGTGCAACCGGCGATCATCAGCTCCAGCACCAGCGGGCGACCGACATGGTTGGAAACACCGATCACCACAGCGTGCTGGCCGCGAACCGGACGATCCGTGTGGCCGAGCAGAATCATCACGCCCTTCGGTGTGCACGGCCGCAAGCCGAAACGACGCAAGGCCAGTCGTCCCACATTGATCGCCTGGAAACCGTCGACATCCTTGTTCGGATCGATGCGATCGACCAATGCGTCCTCGTCGATATGTTCAGGCAGCGGCGACTGCACCAGGATGCCATGCACCTCCGGATCGGCATTGAGCCGATCGATCAGCTCGAACAGCTCCTGTTGAGTGGTGGTGGCGGGCAGGTCGTGATCGAACGATCGGAAGCCAACCTGATGGCATGCCTTGCGCTTGTTGCGCACATACACCGACGATGCCGCATCGGCGCCGACCAGCACCACGGCAAGGCCTGGCGCGGAAAAGCCCTGCCGCACCCGCTCGGCGACCCGCAATCCGATCCGCTCAAGCAACTCTTGTGCGATGCGTTTGCCGTCGAGTATGCGTGCGCTCATGGGTGTCACCTGGCCGGGAGTCGTGCATTATCCGGGCTGGATCACACGCACACAAACGGTACGCGCATGAACCCCGGTGAGTTGGACCACTTGAATGCCGAATTGACCGATGGACGTCTGCGGTTGCGACCATGGCAACACGCAGACGCCGCACCGCTGGTCGAAGCCGTGGGTGAGTCCCTGGATAGCGTGGGGCGCTGGTTGCCATGGTGTCGTGCGGGCTATGACTTGGCGCAAGCCAATGATTGGGTGGCTTTCTGCCAGGCTGGATGGATCCGCGGCGAGCATTTTGCCTTTCCCATATTCGACATCGCGTCCGGTCAGCTCATGGGGGGTGCCGGACTGACTCAGCACGACCCACGGCACCGGAGCGCCAATCTCGGTTACTGGGTGCGGGGATCCTGCCAGCGTCGAGGGGTCGCCACGGCAGCCGCTCAGCTGGTCGCGCGGTTCGGTTTCGAACAGCTTGGCCTGATCCGGATAGAAATCGTGATCCAGCCTGACAACAAGCCCAGCCGAGCATTGGCCGACCGGACCGGCGCAAGGTTCGAAACGATTGCCCGACAGCGGCTATGCGTTGAAGGTGAGCCGCGGGACGCTGCGGTATATGGCTGGATACCGCAGGACCTCGGCTGAAACACGCATGCTTCTGGCTCAACGCGTTCGGCTGATCAGCTCGCTCTTGCGACGCCGGGCCTTGTGCTGCTGTTCCTTGGTCAACACCTTCTTGCGCCCGGCATACGGGTTTTCGCCCTCGCGGAATGCGATGCGCACCGGCGTGCCTTCCAGCTTGTAGCGCTTGCGGAAGAAGTTTTCCAGGTAGCGCTGATAAGCCGGCGCGATGTGCTTGGTGCGGGTGCCGTGGATCACGATGGTCGGCGGATTGGTACCGCCCGGATGCGCGAAGCGCAGCTTCGGCGCGTGACCGTTGACCAGCGGTGGCTGGTAGCTCTCGTAGGCCTTTTCCAGCGTCTTGGTCAGGTCCGAGGACACCAGCACCTTGGTCGCCGAGGCGTGGGCACGCACCACGGCCTGCATCAGTTCGCGCAGGCCCGAACCGTGCAGTGCCGAAATTTGTACCTGCTTGGCCCAGTCGACGAAAACCAGCCGACGATCCAGCGCACGACGACATTCGTCGCGCTGGTACTGGTCCATGTCGTCCCACTTGTTGATCGCGATGACCAGCGCCCTGCCCTCGTCCATCGCGTAACCGATCAGGGTGAGATCCTGGTCGGCCAGGTTTTCGCGCGCATCGATCATCACCACCACGACCTGGGCCGCAGCGATCGACTGCAGCGTCTTGATCACGCTGAACTTCTCGACCGCTTCCTCGACCCGCGCCTTGCGCCGGATGCCGGCAGTGTCGATCAGCGTATAGCGCTTGCCGTCGCGCTCCAGCGGTACCCGGATCGGATCGCGGGTGGTGCCGGCGACATCGGAGACGATCAGCCGTTCCTCGCCCAGCAGGCGATTGATGAGGGTCGACTTGCCGGCATTCGGGCGGCCGACGATGGCGACGCGGATGGTGCCATCCTCGCCTGCCGCTTCGGTGTTGGCTTCCTCGTCGGCGGGCAGCATCGGCAGCACGACGCGAATCAGGTCGTCGGTGCCGCGGTTGTGCGCAGCCGACAACGGCAGCATCGTGCGGATGCCGAAGGCGGAAAACTCGGCCAGCACGGCCTGTTCGTCCAGGCCGTCGGTCTTGTTGACCACCGCGATGATCGGCTTGCCGCTGCGGCGCAACTCGCCCAGGATCACGTAGTCCTGTGGCAGCAGGCCGTCGCGTGCATCCACCACGAAGACCAGCACGTTAGCCTCTTCGATCGCCAGGCGGACCTGCTTGGCGGTGAGCACGTCCATCGCTTCCTCGACGCCGGACAGGCCGCCGGTATCGACCACCACGAACGGCCGATCGCCACTGCGGCAGACGCCGTAGTGGCGATCTCGGGTAACGCCCGGCATGTCGGCCACAAGAGCGTCACGGCTGCGCGTCAGCACATTGAACAGGGTCGATTTACCGACATTCGGACGACCAACCAGCGCTACGACGGGCAACATGATGAGTACTTCGTTCCAGCGATCAGGGTGAGGACAGACGGTAGGCGCCGATATGGCCCTCGACGTCCTCGACGTAAACGATGTCGCCCACTACCAGCGGCTGGGCACGGATCGCCTTCTTCGACAGCCGCTCACGCGCAGCCAGGGCGCCGTCACCGGTCTGCAACCAGTGCACGTAGCCTTCCAGGTCGCCCACGACAATGTAGTTGCCCTGCACGGCCGGACCGGTGACCCAGCGATATTTCAGCGAGGCGTTCTTCCACATGTCGGTGCCGCTGCTGCGATCGAACGACCACAGCTGCGATTGGTCGTCGACACCGAAGATCGCACTGGCGTTGGCTGCCAGCGAATCGAAGGTGGAGAACGGATGCGACCACATCGGGCGGCCGCTGGGGCCGTCGATGGCCGTCAGGTTGCCGTGATAGGCGGCGCCATACAGCGTGCTGCCATCGAGCAGGATCGAGCCATCGGCATCGTTCAGGCGATCGATCTCGGTGCGGCCTTCGCCGCTGGCTAGCTTTTGTTCCCACAGCTTGGCGCCGTTGTCCTGGCGCAAGGCAACCAGCTTGCCGTCATCGCTGCCGAAGAACAGCACGCCATTGGCCACCAGCATGGTGCCATTGCCGCGCAGGCTGAGCAGCGGCACCGTGCCCTGGTCATAGACCCAGCGACGATGGCCGTCTGCGGCGTCCAGTGCATAGATGCGCCCATCGCTGGTGCGCACCATCACCATGTCGCCAACGATCACCGGCGACGCCAGCACCTGGTCGCTTACCTCGACTTCCCAGCGCGGAGTGCCATCCTTGGAGCTCATCGCATAGACGTGACCGTCCAGCGTGCCGACCGCCAGCAGATCGCCGCTGACGGCAGGGCCGCCAGCGTACTCGGCGTCCTTGCGCTTCTTGTCTCCCCAGCCGAACCAGCCGTGCGTGCTCGAGCTTTTCGACCACAGTGTCTTGCCGCTGGTGGCGTCGAACGCGGCCAGCTTGCCATCGGTGCTGTCGGCGTACAGCACGCCATCGACCACCGCCGGACGCAAACGCACGCCACTTACCTGCGCGCCATCACCGACCGTGGTCTTCCACAAACGGGTGACCTGCACCGTGGGCTTGAAGTCCTTGGCCAGCGGCGTCGGCGGCTGGACGTTTTCCTTCTTGAAGGAATGGCAACCGGCGAGGGTCACCAGCGATGCCAGCGTGATCAACAGAAATCTTTTCATGCACCCTGCTTCCCGGCCACAGCCAGATCATCGATTTTCATCTGCAACGCACCGCGTTGCGGTGCTTCCTCGCCCAGTGCCGACATCGCGGCCTGATAAGCCTTGCGCGCATCGTCCGGGCGTCCAAGCTTGACCAGCACATCACCGCGGAGTTCCTGCACCAGACCCTGATAGCTGTCGGTCGGGATCTTGTCGAGCGTGGCCAGCGCAGCCTTGCCGTTGTCCCTGGCCATCTCCACCTGGGCCATGCGCAACTGGGTCAGCGACCTGAGCGCAGGCTCCGAGGCGTGGCTCTCGGCCCACTCCAGCGAGGCCTCGGCCTTGTCCAGTTGCCTGGCTTCGACCTGCTGCCTGGCGCGATCGCTGACCGCAAACACGGCGAACGGCGACTTCGCGTAATCCTTCATCAGCTGATCGGTCAGTTGCGGGGCGGCGTCGGACTT
Organism: Rhodanobacter ginsengiterrae; assembly: GCF_050026815.1. Taxonomy (NCBI): domain Bacteria; kingdom Pseudomonadati; phylum Pseudomonadota; class Gammaproteobacteria; order Lysobacterales; family Rhodanobacteraceae; genus Rhodanobacter; species Rhodanobacter ginsengiterrae. The sequence goes on from NZ_JALBWO010000052.1 coordinate 9,782, forward strand.
GCCCGAGGCCTGCGCAATCTGCACCTGCTGATAGAGCTGGGATGCCTCGGCTTCATTGCCTGCCTGATGCTTGCGCCACTGCTGCCATCCGAAGATGCCGACCAGGCCGATCGCAATGCCGACGATGATCGACACACCATTGTCGCGCAGCCATTTCTGCACCAGCTCGCTCTGCTCGTACTTGTCGTATTCTTCAAATGCCATGCAATCACCATTCAAAAGGCCGCGCGCCCGCGGACGCGTGCAGGGGCCAGTGCGATAAACCAAGGAAAAAGCCGGTCACGCCCGCTCGTTTCCGAGCGGACGTCAGTGGGCAAGCATAACCGAAATGGCGTGTCCGAAGCGGACCGGAAGGGCGATCAGAGGCTGGCTGCGGAAGCCTTGCCGTCCTGCATGCGCACGCGGAAACGGGCCACGTTGGCGCGACGGAAATCATCCAGGCCGACTGAAGCGCCATCGATCACTACCTGCGCTCCACTGGCATTGCCGAGGCGAACGTCCAACGCCTGGTTGCTGTGGTAGGTCTTGCTGCTGCCTGCGGGAAGCAGGCCGTATTCCAGCCGGGTGCCGTCCGCCTCGACCACTTCCACCCAGCTGGCCGACGACAAGGTCAGGCTGAGGCTGTGATCACCTGCCCCGGCATCAACCACCGGCAGGACTGGTCGTGCCGGCGTCAGACTGCTGTTCTCCAGGCTCGGAAACGGCGCCATGGATGCAAGCAGCGGCTGGTTCTGATCCTGTACCAGTGTCGGTGTCGCAGCCACTGGCGCCGGCGGCAGCGCACCACCACGGCGACCGTCGGCCTTGGAAACTTCGTTGGCCGGAGTTTCCAGCTGCGCCACCGGCGCGGCGTCCAGCGGGGCCAGATGAGTCAGATCGCGGTCGAGCGTGCCGCGCACCCCCAACCAGATCATCGGTACCACGATCACCGCAGTCAGCACCACGTAGGTCGCCGCGGTAGCGTAGCGATCCAGCAGGAAACGCGAATGCGAAATGCCGCCGGTGGCTACCAGTGGCGTCTCGACCTGCTTGATGCGGTCCAGTTCGACCTGGATCGACGCCTCATTGATGCCGAGGTAGCGGCTGTATTTCCTGATGTAACTGGCCAGGTAGACCTTCGAATCGATGCCGTCGTGCTGGTCGCGCTCGAGCTGGCGCAATACCCTGGCCGGCAACTTCAGCGTATGCGCACAGGTTTCCAGATCCAGTCCGCGGGCTTCACGCGCCCCATGCAGGCGACTGCCGAAACTTGCCACGCGGGGGTCTGTGGAGGACACATCCATGTTGGGCAAATTGATACCGAACAGTTCGGACTTGTCGGAAGTCGGCCCGGTCGGCTGGGATTGCATGGAGGTCATGGGCGGGTCGTTGTATTGAATGCCTTCGCCTGTTCCGAGTCCGGGAACTGGCTCAGCAATCGCTTGCTGTAGGTAAGGGCACCTTCCGTATTGCCCAGACGGGATTCGATGTCGTGGCCCAACTTGAGAGATGCGGCCGTGGGCTGGCCCAGTGCGTCGAACCGCTGGAGAAAGGCCCTGGCGCGAAATGCATCCTTGTTCAGGTAGAGCGCGTTTGCAAGCTGGAAGAGTGCCTCCGCATTTGTCGGATTTCTTGCGATGGCGTCACGAAAACTCGCTTCGGCTCCCGCAACGTCATTCGCACGCAGCTGGCAGACGCCGGCGTTGGTGAAGGCCACATCCGGGGTCTGGTAGAACGGGTCGGCCACCGCCTTCCTGAAATACTGGTCCGCCTCGGCAATTTTCCCGGTATGGCAGAGGAACACGCCAAGATTGTTGTTGGGTGCTCCCTTGGTCGGTTCGAGCGATTCCGCTTTGCGGTAATGCTCCTCGGCCTCGGGCAGCTTGTTGATGCGCTCGTAGATCACCGCGGCCACGGTGTGGGCCGGCGCATAGCGAGGATCGAACTGCAGCGCCTTGTTCACTTTGTCCAGTGCGGTCTCCAGATCGCCGGTGGCCAGATAGCGCTGGGCCAGTTCGGTGTGGATCCGGGCCGCATCCGTGGCCTGAACAGCCTGGCTGCTCTGCGGCATGCTCTTGCCCAGCGAGCTGCTGTCGCTGTGCGTGGTGACGCAACCTGCCAGTGGCAGCCATAGGCTGAAGAACACTACCCGCTCAAACCGCATGCGATGTCCCCTCTTCCTGTCGCTTCTTGATGTCCGCGCTGCGCCGGGTGCGATCGGCCACCTGCCCTGCCAACTGGCCGCAGGCGGCGTCGATATCGTCGCCGCGGGTTCGTCGCAGCATGGTCAATACGCCGGCATTGAGCAACTGGGTCTGGAACTGGTGGATGTCCTCGGCGGTCGATCGCTGGAACTGGGTGCCGGGGAAAGGATTGAACGGAATCAGGTTGACCTTGCAGGTAGGCAGTTTGCGCATCAGCTTGATCAGCTGGCGGACATGCTCGGGCTGGTCGTTGACCCCCTTCATCAGGGTGTATTCGAAGGTGATCGAGGTGCGCGGCTTGCGTGCCACCCAGCGCTGGCAGGCTGCCAGCAGCTCGGCGATCGGATAACGCTTGTTGATCGGCATCAGTTCGGTGCGCAGATCATCATTGGCCGCATGCAGCGACACGGCCAGCGACACGTCAATCGAATCGGACAGCTGGTCGATCAGCGGCACCAAGCCGGCGGTGGACAAGGTCACGCGCTTGGCGGCCAGGCCAAAGCCGAGGTCGTCGCGCATCAACTTCATCGCCCTCAGCACGGGCTCGAAGTTGGCCAGCGGCTCACCCATGCCCATCATCACCACATTGGTGATGCGGCGGTTCTGGTGGGTGACGTTGCCCAGGTACTTCGCCGCCACCCAGACCTGGCCAATGATCTCGGCGGTCGACAGATTGCGGTTGAAACCCTGCGCACCGGTGGAGCAGAAGCTGCAGTTCAGCGCGCAACCGATCTGCGACGACACGCACAAGGTGCCGCGGGTCGGCTCGGGGATATAGACCGTCTCGATCGCATTGCCGCTGTCCATGCCCAGCAGCCACTTGTGCGTGCCGTCGATGGCGACCTTGTCCAGCAGCGTCTTCGGTGCGCCGATGTAGCAGGCCTCGGTGAGCTTGGCGCGCAGCGCCTTGCCCACGTCGGTCATGTTTTCGAAGTTGTCTTCCAGGTCATGGTAGATCCACTTCATCACCTGATCGGCGCGATACGGCTTCTCGCCGATCTGCACGAAGAAATCGCGCAGACCCTGCCGATCGAAATCGAGCAGGTTGACCTTGGTGGTCGCAGCAGTGGTCATGACCTGATTCAAGACTTACCTCGAACAAATCTCAGTGGCAGCGAAGAAGTAGGCAATCTCCGCCTTGGCAGTGTCGACGGCGTCGGAGCCATGCACGGCATTGGCGTCGATCGATTCGGCGAAGTCGGCGCGGATCGTGCCCGCCGCGGCTTCCTTCGGATTGGTCGCACCCATCAGGTCGCGGTGGCTCAGCACGGCGTTCTCGCCTTCCAGGGCGGTGATCATCACCGGGCCGGAGATCATGAACTCGACCAGCGCCTTGAAGAACGGACGCTCGCGATGCACGGCGTAGAAGCCTTCGGCTTCCTGGCGCGACAGCTGCTTCATCTTGGCCGCAACGATCTTCAGGCCGGCCTTTTCAAAGCGGGCGTAGATCTGGCCGATGACGTTCTTGGCAACGGCGTCGGGCTTGATAATGGAAAGAGTGCGCTCCAGCGCCATACGGGTCTGCTCCGGAAAAAAAACGGATGAATGGAAAAGGGGTGGTCGCCAGTCGAGGCTGGCAAGGAGCCAAATCTGTCAGGGATTGAGGATTTAGCTCGCGAAAGTGTGACAGATTCTAACTCATACGCAAGTCGCGGGGCGTTTGCAACAAACGATCGTTTGACGGCCGCGGAGCTCTCCGCGTATGCTCAAACGATCGTTTGAACCGGCCTGTGGCCGATGGATGGTTCCGCCCGTGAGCAGCTCCGTCTCAACCAAGGACCGCATCCTCGGCGCCGCCGAGCTGCTGTTTGCCCAGCGCGGTTTTGAAGCCGCCTCGCTGCGTCAGTTGACCGCCAATGCCGGGGTGAATCTCGCTGCTGTCAATTACCACTTCGGTTCCAAGGAAAAACTGGTCGAGGAAGTGTTCCGGCGCCGGCTGGACGCCCTGAACGAAAGCCGACTGACCGCGTTGGCGCGGATCGCCGGCGCTCCGGAAACCACCCTGGAAGATGTGCTGGAAGCCTTCATCCGCCCGGCGCTCGACCTTTCCCACGACGACAGCGGCGCCCTGTTCATGCGCGTGCTGGCGCGCGCCTTCGCCGAGCACGACGACACTCTGCGCCAGTTCCTGTCCGCGAATTATGGCCATGTGATGCGCCAGTTCACCGCCGAGTTTGCCCGCCTGCTGCCGCAGTTGAGCAAACAGGAGCTGTACTGGCGCATCGATCTGGTGACCGGTGCGCTGACCCATGCGATGTCCGGTTTCGGCATGATCCAGCGCAAGAGCGACGTCAGCGAGTACGCCCATCGCGAGCAGACCGCCCTGCACCTGATCCGTTTTGCCGTGGCTGGTCTGAGCCATCCCTGATTCATTTGTCCCACCCCTTGCACGTTTGGAGAAGCCAATGACTGCTGCATCCTCCCCCACCTCCAGCCTGCGCATCCGCAAGGCAGCCGTGCTGGGCGCCGGCGTCATGGGCGCGCAGATTGCCGCGCACCTGACCAACGCCGGCGTTGAAACCGTCTTGTTCGACCTGCCGGCGAAAGAAGGCCCGAAGAGCGGCATCGCGCTGAAGGCGATTGCCAACCTGGCCAAGTTGTCGCCGGCCCCGCTGGCCGACAAGGCGCTCGCCGCCGCCATCATCCCGGCCAATTACGATGACGACCTCGATCATCTGAAAGACGTCGACCTGGTGATCGAGGCGATCGCCGAGCGGATGGACTGGAAGCTCGACCTCTACAAGAAGATTGCCGGCCACCTGTCCAGGACTGCCGTGATCGCGTCCAACACCTCGGGCCTGTCGATCACCAAGTTGGCCGAGGCGTTGCCGGAAGAAATGCGCCACCGCTTCTGCGGCGTGCACTTCTTCAATCCGCCGCGCTACATGCATCTGGTCGAGCTGATCCCGACCAAGCTCACCGACAAGAAGGTGCTGGACGGCCTCGAAGCCTTCCTGGTCACCACCGTCGGCAAGGGCGTGGTGATCGCCAAGGACACACCGAACTTCATCGGCAACCGCATCGGCGTGTTCTCGATGCTGTCGGCGATGTACCACACCGACCAGTTCAAGCTCGGCTTCGACACCGTCGACGCGCTGACCGGTCCGGCGCTGGGCCGCCCCAAGAGCGCCACTTACCGCACCGCCGATGTGGTTGGTCTGGACACCATGGCCCATGTCATCAAGACCATGGCCGACACCCTGCCCGACGACCCGTGGCACAAGTACTTCAAGGCGCCGGCATGGCTGCAGGGCCTGATCGACCAGGGCGCGCTGGGTCAGAAGACCGGCGCCGGTTTCTACAAGAAGGCCGGCAAGGATATCGTGGTGCTCGACCCGGCCGCGAAGGATTACCGTCCGTCCGAGCAGAAACCCTCCGACGAGGTGGCCGCGATCCTGGCGATCAGGGATCCGGCGGAGAAGTTCGGCAAGCTGCGCGCCTCCAGCGATCTGCAGGCGCAGTTCCTGTGGGCCAGCTTCCGCGACCTGTTCCATTACAGCGCCTACCACCTGGCCGACATCGCCGACACCGCGCGCGACGTCGATTTCGCGATCCGCTGGGGCTACGGCTGGAAGCTCGGCCCGTTCGAGACCTGGCAGGCCGCCGGTTGGCAGCAGGTCGCCGAGTGGATCAATGAAGACATCAAGGCTGGCAAGGCGATGAGCGATGCTCCCCTGCCCGGTTGGGTCACCGACGGCCGCAAAGGCGTGCATGGCAAGGACGGTTCGTACTCGGCCAGCGCCAACGCCGACAAGCCACGTTCGCAACACCCGGTCTACCGGCGCCAGCTGTTCCCCGATCCGATCCTGGGCGAGAAATTCGATACCGGCACCACCGTGTGGGAGAACGACGGCGTGCGCCTGTGGACGCTGGGCGACGACGGCATCGGCATCATTTCGTTCAAGACCAAGATGAATACGGTCAACGACCACGTGCTCGATGGTGTGCAGCACGCGATCAAGCTGGCCGAGGAACAGCTCAAGGCGGTGGTGATCTGGCAAACCGGCGAGCCGTTCTCCGCCGGCGCGGACCTGAAGGGCGCGCTGGGCCTGCTGAAGGAAGGCAAGTTCGACGACTTCGACAAGATGGTCGCCAACTTCCAGGCCACCAGCATGGCCATCAAGCACTCCCTGGTGCCAGTCGTTTCCGCCGTGCGCGGGATGGCTTTCGGTGGCGGCTGCGAGTTCCAGATGCATTCGGCGCGCACCGTCGCGGCGCTGGAAAGCTATATCGGCCTGGTCGAGGCCGGCGTGGGCCTGCTGCCGGCTGGTGGCGGCCTGCATGAACTGGCGATCCGTGCGGCCAAGGCCAACCCGGCAGATCCGTTCGAGGAGCTGAAGAAGGTATTCGAGACGGTGGCGATGGCCAAGGTCTCTGCCAGCGCGTTCGAGGCGAAGAACCTCGGCCTGCTGCGCGACAGCGATATCGTGGTGTTCAACAGCTACGAGCTGCTCTACATCGCCAAGCAGGTCGCCGGCGCCATGGCCGAAAGCGGCTACCGTCCGCCGCTGCCCGCCAATGCGATTCCGGTCGCCGGCGATGTCGGCACCGCCACCTTCAAGGCCTCGCTGGCCAACCTGCAGGCCGGCTACTTCGCCTCGCCACATGACATCGACATCGCCACGCGCATCGCCGAAACCTTGTGCGGTGGCGTGATCGAGCGCGGTTCGACCGTCGACGAGGAATGGTTGCTGGCGCTGGAACGCAAGCACTTCGTGGAGCTGGCCAGGACCGAGAAGACCCAGGCCCGCATCGCCCACACCATGACCACCGGCAAACCGCTCAGGAACTGACCGCGACCTACTCCCTCCCCTTCAAGGGGAGGCTGGGATGGGGATGGTTGTCCCTGCAAGCCACGACACAATTTCGCCCAAACCCGCGCACCGCGCGAAGGGCAACGGAGAACGAAATGACCAAGCAAGTGCAAGACGCCTACATCGTCGCCGCCACCCGCACCCCGGTCGGCAAGGCGCCGCGCGGCGTGTTCCGCAACACCCGCCCGGACGACATGCTCGCCCACGTGATCCGCAGCGTGATGGCGCAGTACCCCGGCATCGACCCCCACCGCATCGGCGACGCCATCATCGGCTGCGCCATGCCCGAGGCCGAGCAAGGCATGAACGTGGCGCGCATCGGCGTGCTGCTGGCCGGCCTGCCCGACACCGTGCCTGGCGTCACCATCAACCGCTTCTGCTCGTCCGGCCTGCAGGCCGTGGCGATGGCCGCCGACCGCATCCGCCTGGGCGAAGACGACCTGATGCTCGCCGGCGGCACCGAGAGCATGAGCATGGTGCCAATGATGGGCCACAAGGTGGCGATGAACCCCGCGATCTTCACCGACGAGAACATCGGCATTGCCTACGGCATGGGCATCACCGCCGAAAACGTCGCCAAGCAGTGGAAGGTCAGCCGCGAACAACAAGATGCGTTCGCCGTGGAAAGCCACCGCCGCGCGCTGGCCGCCCAAGCCGCTGGCGAGTTCAACGACGAGATCAGCCCGTTCGCGCTGGACGACCACTACCCCAACCTGGCCACCCGCCAGATCATCACCGACAGCCGCAACATCAGCGCTGACGAAGGTCCGCGTGCCGGCACCACGATGGAAGTGCTGGCCAAGCTGAAGACCGTGTTCCGCAACCAGCAGTTCGGCGGCAGCGTCACCGCCGGCAACTCCAGCCAGATGTCCGACGGCGCCGGCGCGATCCTGCTGGCCAGTGAAAAGGCCATCAAGGAATACAACCTGCAGCCGCTGGCCCGCTTCGTCGGCTTCTCCGTCGCCGGCGTACCGCCCGAAGTGATGGGCATCGGTCCGAAGGAAGCGATTCCCAAGGCGCTCAAACAGACTGGTATCACCCAGGACCAGCTGGACTGGATCGAGCTCAACGAAGCCTTCGCCGCACAGGCGCTGGCGGTGATGGGCGACCTCAAGCTGGACCCGAGCAAGGTCAATCCGCTCGGCGGCGCCATCGCGCTGGGTCATCCGCTGGGCGCCACCGGTGCGGTGCGCATCGCCACCCTGGTGCACGGCATGCGCCGTCGCAAGCAGAAGTACGGCATGGTGACGATGTGCATTGGTACTGGCATGGGTGCAGCAGGGATTTTCGAAGCGCTCTGAGCAAGGCATCGTGGAGAACAGGAACGGCGCCGTTGCGAAACGGTGCCGTTCTTCGTTGAGGGGGGGGCGCCGGTGGGGCTCACTGGCGTAACAAGACCAGATTCACTTGCGGGACGGCAGCTGACCCTGAGCCAACTCCTGGCGCTGACGGCCATGCAAACGGTGGCAAATGAGCCTGCCCACCGGCTTTGCCTGACAGCCCAGCCAACCGCCGTACAGGTATAGTGCGCCGAGCATGCCGGGTACCCTGCCCGGCCACGAATCATGGAGAGATGTCATGGGTCTTTTTCAGGCAGTGGCGGGTTCGGTCGGTGGGGTGCTGGCCGACCAGTGGAAGGACTTCTACACGATTCCGGACGGCTTGCCGGCGACGGCGGCGCTGTTCGCGGCGGTGCCTCATGGCAGCAACGCCGGACGCGGTTCGAATACGCACGGTTCTTCCAACATCATCACCAATGGATCGAAGATCGTCGTTCCCGAAGGCTACGGGCTGCTGCTGTTCCAGGATGGCAAGGTCACCGGCTTCGCCGCCGAGCCGGGCGGTTACGAATGGCGCTCGGATGATCTCAACTCCAAGTCGATCTTCTCCGGCGACGGCATGGTCGACTCGCTGGTCTCGCAGAGCTGGGAGCGCTTCAAGTTCGGTGGCCAGCCGGGATCGCAGCAGGCCGCCTTCTTCGTCTCGCTGAAGGAACTGCCGGACAACCGCTTCGGCACGCAATCGGAGATCTACTGGGACGACGCCTTCCTCAACACCCAGGTCGGCGCGGTGACGCGCGGCTCCTACACATTGAAGATCGTCGATCCGATCCTGTTCGTGAAGAACTTCGTGCCGGCCTCCTATCTGCAGCCCGGCCAGGTCTTCGATTTCACCGACATCGACAATGCCGCCGCCAGCCAGCTCTTCAACGAAGTGGTGGGTTCGCTCGCCCCGGCCTTCAGCCTGTATTCGAATGACGCGGACAAGGGTCATCGCATCACCAGGCTCCAGCAGGACTCGATCGGCTTCGCCAAGAGCCTGTCCGATGCGGTGGAGAGTGCCTACCAGTGGAAGTCCGATCGCGGCCTGGCCATCGTCAAGACCGCCATCGTTTCCATCGAATACGACCCGAATACGCGCGAATTGCTGAAGACGGTACAGCGCGCCGATGCGCTTGCCGGTGCACGCGGCAACTCCAATCTGCAGGCCAGCGTCGCGGCGGGCATGCAGGCGGCGGGCGAAAACGGCGGTGCGGCCGGCATGGTGGGCCTGGGCATGGCCTCGGGCATGATGGGTGGCATCGGCGCCTTGCAGCAGCCGGTGGCACCGGCCGCGCCGGCTGCCGACGACCCGCTGGCCAAACTGAAAAAGGCCAAGGAGATGCTCGATCTCGGCCTGATCACGCAGGCCGATTACGACGCGGCAAAAGCCAAAGCCCTCGGTCTGTAAACCGCGAACGGCGCAGCCACCATGTCGAACGCCACCAATCCACCGCCGCTGCTGCCGCCCACCGGCCCCGGGTCTCCGCAGGACGTGCCACCGCCACCAGGCAGTTTTCCGATCGACCCGGCCACCCTGCCACCGCCGATCCGCGACGAATTGCAGGCGCCCGACCCCACCGCCATCGACACCTCCGCCGCCGAGCTCAAGGACGGCCTCAACCGCTGCCCGAAGTGCGGCTCGACCGAGATCCGCCAGAAGCCCGGCACCGACCTGCTGATCTGCCTGTACTGCCGCAACGAATGGCACGGCGAAGGGGTCGAGGAGGCATTCGGGCTCGGCGAAGGCATCGACCAGCTCCAGGGCACCGTGATCGCTTCGGGTGCGCGGGACATCGCCGCCGACGCGGCGAGCGTGATGACCTTCAAGTGCCCCGGCTGTGGTGCCGAGGTGACGGTCAATACCGCCAATGCCATGACGGCACGCTGCCACTGGTGCCGCCACGTCTTCGGCGTCAATGAGCAGATCCCCAACGGCGCCGTGCCCGACGCGGTGCTGCCCTTCCACATCAAGAAGGACGACGCAGTCGCGCGCATCCGCCAGTTCGTGGACAAGCGGCGCCTGTTCGCGCTGAAGGAATTCAAGGAACAATTCACGCCCGAGAACGTCGTCGCCGTCTATCTGCCGTACATGATCGTCGATGGCAATGTCAGCGCAAGCCTCGCTGGCCAGGGCGAGATCAAGACGCGCGAATACACCAGCGACAAGAAGACCTACTACGACGCCGACGTGTACTCGGTGGATCGGCACGTGGACTTCACCGTCGACGACCTGCCGCTGGAATCCTCCGCCCAGCGTGGCAACCTGGACACCCGCAGCAACACCAACAACATCATCAACACGATCCTGCCTTTCGATACCAAGAACGCGGTGAAGTGGAACGCGTCGTACCTTGCGGGCATCACCTCGGAAAAGCGCGACCTCGACGTGGAAAAACTGCGTCCGCATCTGGAAGACGAGCTGCTGTCGATTGCCCGCGCCCAGGTCGAAGCATCGGTGTCCCGCTACGATCGCGGCGTGCGCTGGGAGCAGGAACAACTCAGCGTGCACGGCACGCGCTGGGTCTCGATGTACCTGCCGGTATGGCTGTATTCCTATCACCAGCCCGGCCCCAACGGCGGCATGCTGCACTACATCGCCGTCAACGGCCGCACCGGCGAAACGATGGGCAGCGTGCCGGTACAGCAGTGGAAACTCCTGATGACCGCGCTCACCGTCGGCACCTTTCTCGAAGCCATTGCACTCTTTCTCGTGGGGCACTCGTCATGAGCAGCGATGGTGGAATGTGGCTGCTCCTGCTCGGCCCGGCCGGTGCCACCGGGGTGTACTGGACCTTGTACCGGTATTACCGCAACACCGACAAATCCCACGACTTCGAGCATGAAACCGCCGTCGTGGCCAAGCCGGTCACGGGTTCGGAGCACAAGGTCGACGAAATAGAGGGCACGCGGGAATCGCGCATACGTGGCGACAACGTGCGTGCGTACCGCAAGCGCGTGCAGCGCCTGCCAGGTGATGGCGGATAGGCGAGTCCGCAAAGAATGGAGGAACGGCGCCCCGGTGAATCGGCGCCGCTCTTCAATTTCGGAACCCTCGTCGCTGCGACATCCAGGTCGCAACTCGCCTCAGGCCGTGCCGCCGAACTCCTCCCAGGCCCGTACCGAGTCAGCCGCATACATCAACGACGGCCCGCCACCCATGTATACCGCCACCGCCAGCGTCTCGGTGAGTTGCGCGTAGCTGGCCCCCAGCCGCACCAGTGTCTTTACATGAAAGCCGATGCAGCCATCGCAATGGCCGGCAACGCCGATCGCCAATGCCATCAGTTCCTTGTCGATCGCCGACAACACGCCCGGCTCCATCGCCGCCTTCGACATCGCCGAAAAGCCATCCAGCGTGCCGGGCTGCGCCGCGCGCAAGGTACCGACCGCCTTGCCGGGATCCTGGGCGAGTTCCTTGTAGGACTTGCTGGACATGGTTTTGCTCTGCGTCGTGGGGATGCCCTCAATCTAGGCGCAATTCGTTGGCGTGCGAGGAGCTGCGACGGCGTGCCACGGGACGCGGACCAAAATGCAGCGCCAGCCGGGCTGCTCCGGGCGAGCCGACTTCACCTCCATCATGGGCGTGTGCGTGCATCATGATCGGGCAATCTTGTCTGATCCTGTTCTGGTCCTGACGGAGCCCCCATGACCACCATGCAAGCCATTGAAATCACCCGTCCCGGCGCCGCGGACGTATTGCAGCTGACCGAGCGCGCCATCCCTCGACCGGGACCGGGCGAAGTGCTGATCAAGGTGGCAGCTTCCGGCGTCAATCGACCGGATGTGTTTCAGCGCCAGGGCAACTACGCGCCGCCACCCGGCGCCTCCGACCTGCCCGGTCTGGAGGTGGCCGGCGAACTGGTCGACGGCGACGTCAGCGGCGACAACCCGTTCGGCCTCAAGCACGGGGATCAGGTCTGCGCCCTGCTCGCCGGTGGTGGCTACGCCGAATACGCGGTGGTCCCGTTGCCGCAGTGCCTGCCAATACCCAGGGGTTTCACCCTGCTGCAGGCGGCGGCACTGCCGGAAAACTTTTTCACCGTTTGGAGCAACGTGTTCGATCGCGGACGCCTCGGCACCCACGCCGACGGCACAGCGGAATCCCTGCTGGTGCAGGGCGGCTCCAGTGGCATCGGCGTCACCGCCATCCAGCTGGCCCACGCGCTCGGCCACCGCGTGTTCGCCACCGCCGGCAATGCCGAAAAATGCGCGGCCTGCGAAAAGCTGGGTGCCCATCCGATCAACTACCGCGAGCAGGATTTTGTCGAGGAAGTGAAGAAGCAAACCGATGGCCGCGGCGTCGACGTGATCCTCGACATGGTCGCCGGCGACTACGTGCCGCGCGAACTGGAGCTGCTGGCCGACGATGGCCGACTGGTGTTCATCGCCACCCTGGGCGGCAAGCATGCCGACATCGATGTTTCACTGATCATGCGACGGCGACTGACCCTTACCGGCTCCACGCTGCGCGCGCGATCCGTCGCGTTCAAGGCAGGTCTGGCCAGACAATTGCGTGAGCACGTATGGCCGCTGCTGGAATCGGGGAAGGCCGGGCCGGTGATCCATCAGGTCTTCCCGGCACGCGAGGCGGCGAAGGCGCATGCGCTGATGGAAAGCAGTGAGCACATCGGAAAGATCATGCTGGAGTGGTAATTGGCCGGTATGCCGCAGTCACGACTGTCCTCGCCAGTCGAGACTGCGCCTGTGCCACCCGCCGCGGTCGCACGGAATTCACGTCCCGCTTCCCAAAGTATGCAGACTGGACCTTCGGGTGCACGCAGCAAAAGGCAGGTGAACATGCGACAGCTCATCCATCTGGTCGGCTCGGCGTTGCTCGTGCTGTCACTGGCGGCATGCTCGCCGCCGGCGCCCGCTGTGAAACCGGTATCGAAGGCCTTGCCGCCGACCGTCAACACGCCCGGCGCGCGCTACGTGCATGCCGAGGCGGAAAAGCACCAGGACCAATCCGGCTTTCGCCTGCTCATGCGCAGTACCAATGCGCTGATGAGTCGCGTGGCGCTCGCCGACCATGCACAGCATTCGCTCGACCTGCAGTACTACATCTTCGACAACGACGCGACCGGACGGCTGGTGGCGCAGCGGTTGCTGGCCGCGGCCGATCGCGGCGTGCGCGTGCGCCTGCTGGTGGACGATATCAATGCCGGCGATGCGATCGACCTGTTCGATGCGCTGGATACCCACCCGAACATCGAGGTGCGCCTGTTCAACCCGTTCGCCACGAAGAAACCATCGACACTGTCCAAGGCCACCCAGTTTTTGCTCGACACGCACCGACTCAACCGGCGCATGCACAACAAGTCGTTCATTGCCGACAGCAACGTGGCGATTGTCGGTGGGCGCAATATCGGCGACGCCTATTTCGATGCCGGTGACAACACCAACTTCCGCGACCTCGACCTGATCGCGATCGGGCCGGTGGTGGAACAGGCCTCGCATGCCTTCGACGAGTACTGGAATTGCGACGCGGCCTATCCGGTCAAGGCGTTCAGCGGCAAGCATGCCGATCACTACGATCTGGCCAAGCTGCGCGTGGATCTGGCGCACGACGCGCGGGTCTTCGCGCAATCGGATTATGCGCAGGCAACGCTGGAGCATCTGCCAAACGGCCCGTCCGCCGATCGTCCAGGTGACTGGTTCTGGGGACCGGCAACGCTGGTCGCCGATCAGCCGGCAAAGATCGAGGCAGGCCCCGACCAGGCGCAGTTGCGCATCGGTCCGGACATCAAGGCGATCACCGACGCCGCGCAGCACGAGTTGCTGCTGATCTCGCCCTATTTCATTCCGGGTGACACCGGCACCGCCTACCTCGACGCGCTGGCCAAGCGCGGCGTGGCCGTCAGGGTGCTGACCAATTCGCTCGCCTCCAACGATGAGCCCATGGTGTATTCGGGTTACTCACGTTACCGTCGCCCGCTGCTGGAAAGCGGCGTGCAGATCTACGAACTGCAGCCGGCCGCGGGCGCACCGCAACCGGCCACCAGTGGTGGTACTTCTGCCGGCGTCAGCCTGCATGCCAAGGCGATCGTGGTGGATCGGCAGAAAGTGTTCATCGGCTCGATGAACATGGATGCCCGCTCGAAATTGCTGAATACCGAGATGGGCATAATCGTCGACAGCGCCCCGCTGGCCGCCGCGGTGACCGAGTTCTTCGACACCGCCACGCTGCCCGAGTATGCCTACCACGTGACGTTGAAAGCCGATGGTTCGGCGCACGGCGGCGCCATGCAGTGGCAGGCCACCGAGCATGGCAAGCCGGTGACCTACGACCACGACCCCGGCGCCACCACCGCCCGGCGGGTCGAAGTGCAGATGCTCAAGCTGCTGCCGCTGGAAAGCCTGCTCTAGCAGCGGGCAAACCCGAAGAATATTGCAGCGGCCCGAATGCCCGCCCCGCCACGGTAACGAACGGATCATGTCCATGTTGACTACCAGCCATCCCATCTCCTCCATGCCCGCCTTGTACTCCCGCCTGCGCGGCGGAATGGCCGCATGGATGCTGTTCGTCCTTCTGTTGTCACCAGCCTTCGGCCAGCAAGTCGTGCCACGGCAGCCACCGACCGAGCAGCAGAAAATCGACTACCTGATCACCACCGTGGCCAACCTGCACGACGCCGTATTCATCCGCAACGGCACTGCCTACAATGCCTCGCAAGCGGCCGCGCACATGCGCCTGAAACTGCGCTTTGCCGGTAGCCGCGCGAAGACGGCCGACGCCTTCATTACCTGCTGCGCCACCGGCTCGTCCGTCTCCGGGATCAATTACACGATCCGCTTCATCCACGGCCCCACCGTCGATGCCTCCACCTGGTTGCGCAGCAAGCTCGCTGCCTACGAGGCCGACAACGCCTTGTCCATGCACTGAATGGGCGTCGCCAGATCGCCCTGCCGCCTGGCCGTGGCGGCGTTGGGCGGACACCGCGTGCTGCCACGCTTCAGCTGCGAATGATGGTTGCCCTCAGCGGCGGCGTGCTGATGCCGGGCTGTCACTGGCATGACTTGCCCACAACCGCCGAAGTTGGCGAGCCGAGCCGATGCCGGCGCGTTCGGCCGCGCGTTCCACACTCTCGCCCGTAGCCAGCGATTGACGCGCCAACGCCAACCGCAAGCCGGCGTGGTAGTGATTGATCGACATGCCGCTGGCCTCGCGAAAATGGCGGGTGAGGCTGCGCACGCTCATGTGCCCGATATCGGCCAGACGTGCCAGCGGCCAGTCCTGGCCGGGTGCCTTCGCCAGCGCATCCTGCACGCGGTGAATCGCCATGTTCATGTGGTTGCGCCCTTCCAGCCATGGCGACAGCGCCGGATCGCCGGCGGCACGCCGCATATAGACGGCCATTTCCCGCGCCACCGCGGCCGCCAGCCGCGGTGAGCCGATCCGGCCGATCAGGTGCAGCGCCAGGTCAATGCCAGCAGTGATGCCGGCACTGGTGCAGAGCTCGCCATCCTCGACGAAGACGCGGCTGTCCAGCGCCTCGGCGGCGGGGGCAAGCCGGCGCAGATCGTCGAGCAGGCTGTGGTGGGTGGTGCAGCGCCGGCCATCGAGCAGGCCGGCAGCGGCCGCCAGCAAGGCGCCCGAACACACGCAGGCCAGTGGCTGGCCGTGGCCACCGTGCTGGCGCAGCCACGCAACCAGAGCCTTGCTGGCGGGCGACGACAGCACCTGCTCGCCACTGCCAGTGGCGCCGCACACCACCAGCAGGGTGTGCTCGCCCAGTTGCGGTGGCAGCGGTTCGACCCCGGCCAGACCCAGGCCCAGTGCGGTCGAGGCAACCTCCCCTTCCTGCAGTGACGCCAGCATGCGCAGGCGCACCGGCAACCCCATCGTGGCGGCGATGCGGAAGGCATCGGCGGCCCCGGCAAGATCCAGCAGGATCAGCCCCGGCGGCAGCACGAAGCAGACCTCAGTGATCGGCAAGGACATCGTCGATGGTGCAAATGCGGGCAAAGCGGCCATCCAGAACCAGTTCCGTGCGCTGCTTGATGTCCTGCGCATCGTAGCGACAACCGCTGCCGGCGTGGACCATCGGAAAGGTCAGCGTCGCCTCGGTGACGTAATCGACCGCGAAGCCGAGATCGGAAGCCACGCGCGCGGTCGTCTCGCAGCACTGCTCGGTGCGGATGCCGCTGATGATCACACGGTCGATGCCACGCTCGCGCAGCCACGACTCCAGCCCGGTCCCTGTAAAGGCATTGTGGACCTGCTTGTGGAACACCACGTCGTGCGCGCCGGGAACCCATGCCATTGGCTGCACCAGGCCGGATGCCGCGCTGAAATGCGCGTCGCCATCCTCGTGCAGGATGCGCACGATGGGCCAGCCGCGCGCGGCGGCGGCGTCGAACAACTGCAACAGCTTCTCGCGGAACGCAGGCACATCATCTTCGCGCCAGTAAGGCGCATGCTGGAACGATTGCTGCACATCGATCACCAGTACGGCGGCTCTATCGGACATCGGCTGACTCCATCGGCAAGGGAGTTGCCAAGATAGACAGGACCGGCAACGCCCGCGAGCCTCGGGCCGGACCGGGAGCGGACGGATCGGGCCAGTTTCGCGGCGGCCGCCAGGGCTCGAACGGGCCGAGCGAACCTCAGCGCTGCCGCCCCGCGCGATAGGCGCCAGGACTGGCGCCCATCACCGTGCGAAAGCGGCGGTTGAAGGTGGACAGGTCGTTGAAGCCGGCGGCGAAGGCGATGCTCGAAATGGATGCCGCCGAATCGCGCAGTTGCACGGCGACTCGGTGCATCCGCGTGCGCAGCACGTACTGATGCGGCGTCATGCCGACAAGTCGGCGAAATACACGCAGGAAGTGAAACGGACTCAGGCCGGCATCGCGGGCAAGCTCGCCCAGCGAAAGCGCTTCGCCTTCTTCGTGGGCGCACGCCTCGATCCGGCGTACGGCATCCGAAACACGCCGCGCATCGTGCGAGCTCGGCTCGCGTGACAACGGGCGCAGCCCGGTGTCGGCATGCAGTGCGGTGGCGGCGAGCTCGATGGCGGCTTCTTCCAGCGTGGAGGCATCCCCTTCCCGCATGGCTTCCAGTCGAGCCAGCAAGCCGGTCAGCGACGACATCGGCGGCAGCTGCGCGCGGGCGAAGATGGCCTTGCGCACGCCCGGCATCGCCGCCACCAGGCTTTCCCAGTACGCCGGCGCGAAATGGAAGGACAGGCAGCGATCGCCGGTGCCGTGTTCATGCCCGCACTCGAAGCAGTGGCCATGGTTGCCCAGCAGCAACGCGCCAGGGGCAAGCAGCGCCGACCCTTGCCCGGTACGGTACTGGAACGTGCCGGACAACACGGCGGCGATCGACACCGTTTCGTGGCGTTCCTCGAAAGCGCGGTCACGCGGGCCGGCGCTGCAGATCACATCCCGCACGCTCCAGCCATTGCCGACCGCCAGTGTTCTTGCTTCGATCGTCATCGGACAAGGGACTCTTTCGCCGGATCGCAATTTTTCCCAAGCTGCCGACGGCAGCGGCCTCGATGATGGTGCCACCGACCAGCCAGGGAGTCATCCATGTTCGACCATCTTTCCATCGGCGTTGCCGATATCGCCCGCGCCAAAGCCTTCTACGATGCCGCGCTGGCACCGCTCGGCTATCGCTGCCTCAGTGAGGACACCGGTTCGCTCGGCTACGGCGCGACGTCCGTCGCGTTCTGGGTATTGCGCAGCGAGGCTCCGGTTCCCGCCAACAACGCCTCGGGGCTGCATTTCTGTCTTGCCGCGCCCAGTCGCGCCAGTGTCGCCGCCTTCCATGCGGCTGCCATCGCCCACGGCGGTCGTGACAACGGCGGTCCCGCGTTGCGAGCGGATTACGGTGCGAACTATTACGCCGCTTTCGTGACCGATCCAGACGGCTACCGGATCGAGGCGTATTGCGGCAACGACGCGTGACTCGCGCCTCGACCCTCCCCAACGACCAGGAGAACGGCATGGCCAGTGTACGCAAGGAAATCGTCACCTCGGCGCCGGCCGAGGAAGTCTGGGATGCGATCCGCGACATCGGTGCGCTGCACACGCGGCTGGTGCCGGGATTCGTGATCGACACCCGGCTGGAACCCGGCGCGCGCCAGGTCACGTTTGCCAATGGCCAGCGCGTGCGCGAGCCGGTCGTCAGCCTGGACGAGGACGCCAGGCGGCTGGTGTGGGCGGTCGAAGGCGTGGGCGCCACCCACTGCAACGCAGCGGTGCAGGTGCTGGCCACGACGGACGCCACACACGTGGTGTGGATCGCGGATTTCCTGCCCGACGACATCGCCGGATCGATCGATGCAGCGATGGATGCCGGCGCACAGGCGATGAAACGGGCGTTGGACAGGCTGGCGTCCTGAGACGGGCCGGCCTGGTCACCGTCGACGATCCCGAACAACGCGCGCCCTGACTCCTCTCTCGGGTCGACGGTTTCAGGTGGCATAGTCGCGTCCATCTCATCCGGTGAGACATCGGCCCGGCCTAATCCGCAGACACTTTCGCGGACGCCAGCCGATGAACGCACTACCCGATCGCTACGCCACCGACGAGCTTGTACTGCGCGATCCGGGCGATGGCCGCACGCTGGCCCAGCGACTGTCGAAGCGTTATGCAGCGCGAATCACCGGCGCGTTCGTGGTGCCCGGACAGGAAGGTGTGTTCGCGCCCCTGCCCGAAGATCTGCCGTCTGCGCTTGCCCTTGCACTGCGCACGCGCGGCATCGAGCAGCTCTACAGCCATCAGGCGCAGGCGTGGAAGGCCACGCAAGCGGGCGCGCACGTGGCCATCGTCACGCCCACCGCCTCGGGCAAGTCGCTGTGCTACACGCTGCCGGTGATCAGTGCGGCGATGCGCGACAAGGCCAAGGCGCTGTATCTGTTCCCGACCAAGGCGCTGGCGCAGGACCAGGTGGCTGAGCTGCTGGAGTTGAATCGCGCCGGCGAGCTGGGCGTGAAGGCCTTCACCTTCGACGGCGACACTCCCGGCGACGCACGCCAGGCGATCCGCCTGCACGGCGATATCGTGGTCAGCAACCCGGACATGCTGCACCAGGCGATCCTGCCGCATCACACCAAGTGGGCGCAGTTCTTCGAGAACCTGCGCTATGTGGTGATCGACGAGGTGCACACCTATCGCGGCGTGTTCGGCTCGCACGTGGCCAACGTGATCCGAAGGCTGAAGCGTGTCTGCGCGTTCTACGGGGTGACCCCCCAGTTCATCCTGTGCTCGGCGACCATCGGCAACCCGCAGGAACACGCCGAGGCGCTGATCGAGGACGCTGTCACCGCGATCACCGAGAGCGGCGCTCCCACCGGTGACAAGCACGTATTGCTGTGGAACCCGCCGGTGGTCAATCCCGACCTGGGCCTGCGCGCCTCGGCGCGCTCGCAGACCAACCGCATCGCACGGCTGGCGATCAAGTCGGGCATGAAGACACTGGTGTTCGCGCAGTCGCGCAGCATGGTCGAGGTGCTGACCAAGTACCTGAAGGACGTGTTCGACCACGACCCGCGCAAGCCACCGCGCATCCGCGCCTACCGCGGCGGCTACCTGCCGAAGGAACGCCGCGCCGCCGAGCGGGCGATGCGCGAAGGCAGCATCGACGGCATCGTCAGCACCTCGGCGCTGGAGCTGGGCGTGGACATCGGCAGCCTCGACGTGGTGGTGTTGAATGGCTATCCAGGTTCCGTCGCCTCGACGTGGCAGCGTTTTGGACGCGCTGGCCGGCGCCAGCAATCGGCGCTGGGTGTACTGGTGGCCAGTTCCGATCCGCTGGATCAATACCTGGTGCGCCATCCGGAATTCTTCCAGGGTGCCACGCCGGAACACGCGCGGATCCAGCCGGATCAACCGCTGATCCTGCTCGACCACATCCGCTGCGCCGCGTTCGAGCTGCCCTTCATCGGCGACGAGATGTTCGGCACCGAAATCGCCACGCCGTGGCTGGACCTGCTGGGCGAGGAAGGCGTGCTGCATCGCGAAGGCGAGCGCTGGGAGTGGATCGCCGACAGCTACCCGGCGATCGCGGTGTCGCTGCGCTCGGTCGCCGACGGCAACTTCGTGGTGGTCGACCGCACCGAGGGCCGCCAGACGATCATCGCCGAGGTCGACTTTTCCGCCGCCGCGGTGACGTTGTACGAAGGCGCGATCCACATGATCCAGTCCCTGCCCTACCAGGTGGAAAAACTGGACTGGGAAGGTCGCAAGGCCTATGTCACGCGCACCAACGTCGACTACTACACCGACGCCATCGACTACACCAGGCTGAAGGTGCTGGACTGCTTCGACAGCTCGCACGCCGGCTGTGGCCAGGCCCATCACGGCGAAGTGCATGTGGTGCGGCGCGTGCCCGGCTACAAGAAGATCCGCTTCTACTCGCACGAGAACATCGGCTACGGCCCGGTCAACCTGCCCGATCAGGAACTGCACACCACCGCAGTCTGGTGGCAGCTGCCGCAGATGGTGCTGGAGGCTGCGTTCGAACAGCGCCAGCAGGCGCTGGATGGGTTCCTCGGCGCAGCGTATGCGTTGCACATCGTGGCCACCGTGGCAGTGATGGCCGAGGCGCGTGACTTGCAGAAAGCCGTCGGCAGTGGCGACGGTGCCTGGTTCGTCAGCACCGACCTCGGCGGTCGCGGCCAATTGCGCGGCGATGACGGCCAGCCCACCGCGCTGGCGCCCGATGCGCCGTTCACGCCCACCGTCTACCTGTACGACGCCTTCCCCGGCGGCATCGGTCACAGCGAACCGTTGTTCCAGCGCCGCGAGGATCTGCTGGCGCAATCAGTCACCTTGATTGAACGTTGCGACTGCCGTGCCGGCTGTCCCGCTTGCGTCGGCCCGGTGCTGGCCGTCGATGAACAAACCGTCGAGCATCCGGCGACCACTACCCCGAAGGCGCTGGCGTTGCGTGTGCTCGCGCTGCTGGCGGCGCTGTGAGCGCGCTCGCCGCGCGCATGCGCAAGCTGCGCGCCGAGGCCGGCAAGGTCAGCCGCGTGGCGCCTGCGCCGGTGCTCCATGCCGCTCCCGCCAGCATGGCCACAGCAGCGGGTAATGCCATCTCCCCGGACCTGCGTCGCCTGCTGCAGCGTCATGCGCAATTGAAGCGTGCTCCGGCCACGCTGTCCTCCAGCGATCGCGAGGTGCCCGGCATCGAGATCGCCCCCGGCCTGCGCTACACGGAAACGTTCATCGACTGGCTCGATCCGCCGGCCATCATCGACGCCAGGTTCGCGCGGATGGATCCGGTGCATCACTACCGCCTGCTGCACTTCGACACCGAGACCACCGGCCTGGCCGGCGGCACCGGCACCCGCGCCTTCATGATCGGCGCCGCCGACTGGGTCGACGGCCGCTTCCGCATCCGCCAGCTCACCCTTACCACCATGGCCGCCGAGACGGCCATGCTGCGCACCTTCGCCGCATGGCTGGGCGAAGACACCGTGCTCGTCAGCTACAACGGCAAATGCTACGACGCGCCGTTGCTGGCCACGCGCTATCGGCTGGCGCGGCTGGCCAATCCGCTCGCCGGTCTCGGTCATCTGGACCTGCTGCACCCGGTACGCCGCCACTGGAAACACCAGTGGGAAAACTGCCGCCTGGCCACCGCCGAACGCCAGTTGCTCGGCGTGGTGCGCGAAGACGACCTGCCCGGCGCGGAGGCGCCAGCCGCGTGGCTCACCTACCTGCGTGGCGGTTCGGCCAGCAACCTGCGGCGGGTGGCGCAGCACAACGCGCAGGACCTGAAGAGCCTGGCCGGTGTGCTGCTGCACATGGCGACGATGGAGCACTGAGCGAGTTCGCGTTTCCCCTCAGCCGCGGAAAGCACGACCAGCCGCTCGCCCCATACGCGCGCTTGCCGACGCCATCAGTAGCCTCCGCTGTATCCCGGTATCGGCAGGAAATACCGTGCCCAGTTCTTGAATTCCACCGGCAGGTCGCTGGGCGACAACAGCCACCAGTTGGGCCAGGCGACGCAACTGGCGCATTGATCGGGCACGGCATTGATCACTGCCTGGGTCAGCCCGGGGCCGCCGAGGGGAAACATCCCCACCCTCGTCTTCAATTGCGAGGCGGCAATCAGGTAGTACGGCGGACCACCTGCCGGCAGCTGGCCGTGGTTGCTGTAGACCGTATCGACCACCAGCCATCCGGCCTGATCGCCGCTGCTGATCAGCAGCGTGTTCTTCGCGCGCTTCAGATCGAACCACATGATGTCCGTCTTGTTGGCGAAGCTGGGTACATTGCATGTCGCGTCGGTGAAGTTCCCGTCCGGTCCCTTGCTGAAGGAATGGTTGGTGAATTTCATGGCCTGGATCGCCGGAAAATCCTGGGTCGCGGTGCGGACGTTGCCTGTCCAGGCAACGTCGAACGTGGACGATCCGGGAAGCGTGACAAAGGTCTTGTCGGTGGAGGCATTCACTACTTCGGTGTTCGTGAAGGCGAGAATATGCCAGGCCAACTGCCGTGCCACCGTGTTGAAGATGCCGCAATTGCATGACTTCGCCAGGTTCGTGCCATCCAGCAACGGCACGCCGCCCGTGCCCGCACCGGGTACGGCGGCGGGCTTGCCCGGGCCCATCGGCCCGCTGTGGGAAGTCGAGCCGTTGTTGCCGGCTGTATCAATCCATATCCAGTTGTTGGCCCGCGCGTACCGCCACAGATTGGCGTTCAGGTTGTGCCACAGAGTGGTCTTGTTGGCGATGCCAGCCAGGGCATGCCCCGGCATGTTGACGATGTGGTCGGCAGGCTTTCCGGTCCACCCATAGGTGGCCAGCAGGGTGTCGATGACGTGTTGTGTGGGCATGTTCCATTCCTCGTTGGCGAATCGAATGACATATGCATGGAGTCGCGCCTGGCGGTGCGCGCAACGCACCGCCAGCCCTCGCGTGATATCCGCCATTCCCTGAAGCGTCGCTGCCAGCCGACCTTTGCGTCCATGCTATGGCGGTTTCCTGCTGTGAAATCGGGTTAGATGCCGTCTGCAGGCGGACGACGCCGTTCTCATGTCAAGTAGCCGTATAAGGGCACGAGCCATGTTGTGACTTCAACTGTGGACCGTCTTGGCATTGAGATCGGCAATGAGCTGACGCAGGATGTTGTCAATTGCCAGCTTGGTCGACTGCTGCACGGCATTCTTCATGGCAAATGCGCCACCCCAGAACATCTTGCCGCCCTGTGTGGTGCCGTCGGTCTGATAGACCTTGCTGAAGACATCCTGGTTAGCGCGGCGGTAGGTAACTTTGAGCGAGACATGAGCCCCTAGCTCGATATAGGTGTAGCTCTGCAGATCAAAAACGAGCAGGCCGTCGTTAGCAGCCCCACCATCGGATTTTGCCAGTTTGCCGAAAGCAGCCTGCACATCATGCGATTGCAAAGTGTCATCCAGAATCTGGCCAAACTGCACTACCCAGACGTTTGCATAGCCCGCCATCGCAGAGCGGAACTCGTAGTGATTCGAGGCAGTCGCCGGCGTGATCGTGTATGTCGATGCCGCCGCGGTGGATGGAAGCTGCGACGTTCCCTGATTGTTGATCAGGTATTGCGGATAATCTTTCGCCACATCGTGTCTGATCGAACACCCGGACAGCAGCAAAGCCGCTGCAAATACAGCAAGAAGTGTCTTCATGTTTCCCTGTTCCCCCGTCTTCGTTGAAACCACAAGAACCGCAGCAACACTAGCGTCTAGTGATATGCGGTACATTTTCACCCTTGAAATAAGCGCGAATTAAGCAAAGTCCTACACTTTGACTTAAATGCACGTTTATGTGACGCCAAACCCACTTCCACTTATTATGTCTTGGTACCGCTCACCACAGATTTTTTCATTAACTCAAGTACATATTTTCCACCACCGTCTGCAACATCTTTGGTGAGCCCGGTATCTTGAGCGCCAAATATGCATATCGGAATTCTGGATCCTTTCCAGGGATTCTCTGGCTGCTTGGATGAGTGAATTCGTGGCCATGCGTAATCTCCAATTAAGTATTCATGATTTAAAAATCAAGGGTCAAGAGGTGCCATATGGGCTGATCCAACTATTTCTTGGTCTGCTGCGCCCGAAATGCTTTCCTCACCTCCGGCCCAATCACATCCACCCGCCGCGTCGGTTGAATCATCGCCCGCCCCCTGCCCCGATCTGGCAATTCCGCGACAATATCCGCGCCTTCCGACGTCGTCGCCATAACGTCCTGCAGATTGACGACCACGCTCAGCGTGTCACCGAGCGGTTCCAGGGCGAGGCAGATATTGTCGATGGTGGCCATGCTGCGGTACTGGCTGCCGCCGACCAGCGCCAGAGGGTTGGCGGTTTCGATCCACACAGCGGATTGCGCGCCTCGCAGCGGACGCACGGCGGCGCGGGCGGTTCGTGATCGGTGCGGCGTGAGGGGTCGGCCTGATGCATGGAGCGCATCGTGTCCGTGTTCATCGCATCGATGTGGCCGCGCATGGCACGCTGGTCGCCGGTCGGGCCGGTGGCTTCAATGCCGGCGAGGTGGCCCACGGTGGCGAGCGGATTCGTCGGGCCGGCCTGTTGCGGTCGGCGTGCGGTGTGTGCCGTCCTTCCTTGCGGCGTTTCGCTACAGCCTGTAGCGGCGACACAGGTGGTGGCGGCGGCGATCAGCCAGCGCTGCATGGTCATCCATTCCCCCCGGAATACCGGGTGAGGATAGCGCGTTCGTGACCGCGTCGACATTTTCCTGCGCCGGCCGCGGGAAGCGGTCTGCCAGCGGCGCGTGATCATCCAGCCATGGCGCCAGCGTTTCAGGTGTTCCGTGGTGTCGCATCGGCGGCACGGGAGTCATCGCGCGCATGCTTTCGATCAGCCGCGGGCGCGATTTCGATATCGCGCGGTGGCACTACTCCATCTCGCTCAGAATCAAGGTACGAGTTGGCAGCGGGTTTCGTGCTGGTAACCTCCGGCGAGAGCTGGTGCGGAAAGCCTTCGCGGTTCGACAGTTCCCACATCTCCGGATCGACATACCTGATTGCCCGGCGTCTTTCAGTGCCGGGCAATCAGGAGGCTCCAGGTCGGATGGATGGCCCCGGCGTCGGCGCGTTCCTGCTTCGAAACGAACACCAGCGCAGCGGCATCACCCATCCGGTAGCCATGCGTTACGGCTTGCTTGCAAGCTCCGCGCACTGGCTTTGGGCACAGTCGAAGTCGACCTTGATACCGCGACCCACAACGACCGGCACGTTCACATGCTTGACCACGGGCTGACCGTTTTGCATCAGCGTCACGGTATACGTGCCGGTCGGCAGATGGCCGATGTCGTAGCGGCCCTTGGCATCCGCCTGATCATCGCGCTGGAGTCCGGATGTCATGCTTTTTGCCGTGACGGTGTCGCCCGCCGGCGCCTTTCCAAAGATACTGCCCACGGTGGCCTGCGCGTAGACCGTACTGGTTCCCGCCACGCCGCACACGCTGATGACGAGTGCCATCGCCAGGGTCTTGATGGAAAGGCCACGGCGATGCCGCGGACGATTGCTTGAGGGGGAATGGCTGTTGTTCATGGGATTTCCTGATCTCGTTGCTGCAACGATGGGGATATGAGTTCGGCCACACGTCTGGCCGATCCGCTCATGGGGAAGTTCTGGACGGCATCCGTCCGCCGGGCCTGGGGATGGCCACCGGGGTCGGCATCGTTTCTTTTCCGTCCTCGACCGCTCGGTGAATGACTGCTGCCACAAACCGGACGGCCGCGTGCAGCCTACGTCAGCCGCAGCTACCCACCGAAGGGTCATAGGTCATAGAGGGTCAGAGGTCATGGGTCGGCGCACGGTGGTGCGACTCGTCATGGTCTGCAGGAAAAGCTTGCCGCACGCGCTGCATGGCGCAACCCGGACACCGCAGCTGAAAAACGTGACTGCCAGAACAGCAGGATCAGCGCCAGGCTGGACAGCAAGACGTAGGTACTGCGCTCGATCGCCGGCGACAACCACCGCGTCAGGCACGCCTTGAAACCACGGCGCGCCATGCCGCTGTGCTGCACGGCGAAGATCCCGAGCAGCGCCACGTCGATGATCCAGTCCGTCAGCGTTGTCGGTCCGGCCGGTGGCAGTCGGTCCAGTGTGCGCGGCAGCAGAAAATCGCCCGCGAAAGCGATGGCGTAGAGAAACGTGAGCAGGAACACGACGTAGCAGAGCACGCCGTAGCTGAAGGTCAGCAGCGCACGCATGATCGATCACCTCGGAATTCGTGGGGAGAAATCGCCGCTGCCACGCATCACAGCGCCGACAGGAATGCCACCAGGTCACGCTTCTGTTGCGGGGTGATGTGGATGTTGAAGCGGGTGTCGTAGAAATCGACCACGTCGCCCAGCGTCGCCGCCGAGCCGTTGTGAAAGTACGGCGCACGCGCTGCCAGCCCGCGCAGGATCGGTCCCTTGAACTTGCCGATGTCGGCCCACTTGCCGGTACGCAAGGCCAGGCCGGGGTCGCTGGTTTGCACGCTCTTGCCGGTGGCGTTGTTGGTCAGGGTGTACAGCGGCATGTCCGGGGTGCGCCGGCTGCCATCGGCGATGCCGATATTGATCGGCAGCGCCACCGAGTGGTTGCCGATGTTCGGCGCGTTGTGACAGCTGCTGCAGCTGCCGTGGATGACGGGCAGACCGGTCACGTCGTTGAGTCCGCCGACGCCGCTGATCGCGATCGGCAGCGTGTTGAACAGTTGTTCGCCGCGGGCGATGGACGCGCGCGAGCGCGCGCCCAGGTCGTGACTGAACTGTGCACCGGGAACGTTCCACTCGTCGAACAGGCGCATGACTTTCTCGTCGAAGGCATCACCGGTCGGGTCGTTGCCCAGGGTGTCGTTGATGCCTACCCAGAAGCGTTGCTGGGCAAGAATGCTGGCGCCGCCCATGCCCGCATCGGCATTGAGCTTGCCGGCGTCACGGTCGACCAGTTGCGCGGTGAACAGGTGCAGCTCGAAATTCACGATCTGGTCGATGACCGCGTCGCTGGGGGCCGCGCCGGCCTGCTCGTGGCCGAGGATGGCATCCCGCGCCTGCGCAGCGAGACTTTCGATGATGTCCTCGTGATCGATGCCGGCATCCATCGGCGGCTTGAATGGCGCGGCGGTCTCGCGCCCGTCCCACATCACGGCGGTGAGCCAGATCAGGTTGGTCGACGGCAGCGGGCGACGGAACAGCGACAGGTCACGCGCGCTGGCGTAACCGTAGGGATCGTCGACCCGACTCAGTCGAAACTCGGCATTCGCCGGCATCGGCATGCCGACCCGGATCAGGCCGCGGCTGAGCAGCATGGAATAGGCGATGCGCCGCGCGTAGACGCTGGAGACATCGGCCCGAGGCGAGACGGCGCCGTCGACCGGGCTGAAGACCGGATCGTTGCCATCGGTCCTGGCGAAGCGCAGGCGCAGTTCGTCGGGGGTGACCGACCAGCCCTCGGCCTGTCGGTGGCAGGAATTGCACGAGCGCCCATTGGGACCGAAGCTCTGGAAGAACGGGCCGTCGGTGTCGATGCTGCCATCGGGCGTGCTGGTCTGCAGCCAGCCCGAGGGATTGGCGGTGACCAGCGGGTTGGCGCTTGGCGCCTGTTGATGCCGGTCCTGGGCCGATGTGCCGACGGCAGCCATCAGCAGGACAGTCCCGGCGATGACGGATACGAAAGTATGCTGATGGAACATGACGATGTGCCCCCTTGGCTTGTCGTTGATACGGCCCCTGCCCGGCCCGACCGCATGGTCGTGGCGAGACGGGAAACACCGACGGGCGGCAACTTGCGACATGCTTCCGACGCGCGATGCGCGCAGGCGGATCGGACGGTCGACGAGGGAGGCTTGCGGGTCAGTTCAACAGCGTGCCGCAGGACGCCAAGGGGCGGCGCAGCAGCGCACTCGCGCGGGCAAGCTCCGGGTGAGAGGCAGGACCGCCGGCCCTGATGATCGCGCCCGCGGCGCCGGCCTGCGCCGTGGCGTAGGCGCAGTCGCCGCTGCGCGCCGCGGCAACGGCAAGCCACAGCTGCGCCGCGAGCCGGCGCGGATGGGCCGGCGGCAGTTCGCTGCCGGTGCGCGGGATCGCTGCGGCCAGCCTTGCCTTCGCCAGGTCGGGCTGGCGATGTGCCAGCTCGACCTGTGCCAGCAGCGTCTGCACCCACAGCAGCTGCGGGTCGCTGCGGTATGCCACCGCAGCAAGGTCACGCTCGACTGTCGCCTGCAGATCGTGCGGACACGGCATGCCGGGGGATTGCGCACAGGCCAGCAGCAGACGCGCTTCGGCGATCAGCGGCGGCATCCGGTACGAGCGCGTGCGCAGGCCGGCGATGGCAGCGGGCAGCAGTTCGCGCGCCCTTGCAGGATGGCCGTCCAGCAACGCGATGCCCGCCAGTTCACTGTCCACCCGGCCGATCCGCATGCGATTGGCCGGGTCGCTGCCGTACAGCTTGCGCGCCGCCTCGAACAGCTCGCGCGCCGCGGCGAGATCGCCGGCCTCCACCTTGCCAAAAGCCGTGGCTTCCAGTGAGTCGCCGTGCAGCGCGGTATCCGCCCCGAAGCCGCCGGCCGACCAGGCCTGCGCCTGCCCGCAACGCATTTGCGCGCTGGCAAGATCTGCCCGCAAGCCCTCCAGTACGCAGGCCTTCTGCGCCGCATACACCTGGGTGAGCTGCGGCCGGCCGCCGTTGCGTGCGTACATCGCCAACGCCTGCGCGAACAATGCGTGTGCCTGCGTCCAGTGGCCGGCGCGATACGTGGACGAGGCCAGACCGGACAACGCCAGGGCGGTTTGATTGCTGGACGGGCCGAAGTGCGCCAGCTCGAACTGCCAGGTCCTGCGCCACATCGGGATCGCCTCGTCGTAGCGTTCCAGGCCCTCCAGTGCGGAGGCGACATCGTTGTAGCCGATACCGACCCGCGCATCGTCCGCCCCCCAGCTGGCGATCCGCTCGGCCAGTGCTTCGCGGGCGAGCGCCAAGGCGGCTTCGCCGTGCCCCTCGCTGGTCTCGACCGCACCCAGCGGGCCGAGCAGGTCGATCAGGGCTTCGCCACGGATCCCCTGTGCGAGCATGCGCCGATGGGCCAGGCGCAGGTCGGCGCCGCCGGCCGCGTAGTCCTCCATGCGCACCGCGGCGTATCCACGCGCGGTGAGCGCACGGATCGCCTCGATGTCGGATGGCACCAGCGCCCGTTCGGACAAGGCGACGGCCCGGTTCGCCAGTTGCCGCGATTGCGCGACGTCACCGAGGTTTTCGTACAGGCGCGAAAACATCGCCAGCAGATCCACGCGGCCGCCGTCATCCATGGCGGGCGAGTTCTCCAGTTTCGCGACGCCACGCGCCAGCAGTTCGTCCAGGCTGGGTTGTTTCGATGCGGCGACGCCGGAGCGGACCGGCGCGAACAGGCTCTCGACGAAATCCCGCACCATGTTGGCGCGCGCGGCCTGCTGCCGTGCGACGTGGGCCTGCCACAGCGCGACCGACAGGGACACCAGGATCGCCAGCATGAACACCGTGGTGATGGCCATGCCGCCGCGATGGCGGTCGACGAACTTGCTGGTGCGATACCAGCGCGAGGGCGGATGCGCCAGCACCGGCTCGCGGTCAAGGTGACGCTCGATATCTTCAGCCAGCGCGCCGGCCGAGGCGTAGCGGCGTTCCGGCTCGATCGCCGCCGCCTTCAACACGATGTTGTCGAGATCGCCGCGCAGCTTGCGTCGCAGCGGTCTCACCGAGGCCGCTGAATGCGCCATGCCGTAAGCCGTGGCGAGGGATGGCGAATCGACCCGCGACGATGGCGTGGCGGCATCGCCGGCGGCGCGACGACGCCCGGTGATCAGCTCGTCCAGCAGGATGCCGAGCGCGTAGACGTCGGTGGCGGTGGTGATCGGCTGCTGCGCGAATTGCTCCGGCGCGGCATAGGCCGGCGTGAGCGCGCGATGCTGGGTACGGAAGGCGCCGGTCACGTCTTCATCGAGCAGTTTGGCGATGCCGAAGTCGAGCAGCTTGACGTCGCCATCGGGCGTGACCAGGACGTTGGACGGCTTCAGGTCGCGATGCACGATCAGCGCACGATGGGCCATCTCGACCGCACGGCAGACCATCAGGAACAGCACCAGCCGCTGGCGCAAATCGAGGCCGTGGTCGCGTGCGTAATCCGTGATGGGCAGGCCGTCGACCAGCTCCAGCGCGATGTAGGCGAAGCCACCCTCGGTGATTCCGCCCTCGATCAGTCGTGCGATACCGGGGTGCCGCAGGCGCGCCAGCGCTTCGCGTTCGCGGCGAAACTGGCGCTGCGCATCGGCGGTGTACAGGCCCCGCGCCAGCAGCTTGACCGCCACTTCCTGACGCACGCCATCGGCGTCGCGAAAGGCGCGGAACACGGTCGACGAACCGCCCTCGCCAAGCACCTCGACCAGCTCGAATGGGCCGATGCGAGTGCCGGCAGGCAAGGCGTCGGCGACACGGGTATCGCCGATCGCGCAGGCGGCCTGGGCCGCATCGCCGGTGGACAGCAATTCGTCCCCAACGGCGTCGGCGGCCAGCATGCGTTCGAGCTGCGCACGCCTGAGCGGATCGGTGCAGCGTTCGGCCAGCAGGCGCGCACGCGCGGCTGCGGGCAACGGGAGTGCCGCCTCGAACAACTCGCGCAATGACGGTGTGGATGTCGCCACGGAACCTCCCCCGACGATGCTCTGCCTGCGATAAACCCCGAACGCGCGCCAACTGCGACCTCGCCTTCCGCAAGGCTCGCCTGCTAATCCATGCGCGCCTTGATGAAAGCCCGCGCAAAACGCCAGTCGCGATCGATGGTGCGGCGGGTCAGCCCGAGCGTTTCGGCAACCTGTTCCAGGCTCAACCCGGCGAAGTAGCGCAACTCGACCACTTGCGCGGCGCGGGCATCGGCCTGTTCCAGTGCATCCAGGGCGGCGTCAAGCGCCAGCGCCTCTTCTGCCGTGTCGAAGGCCAGTCGCGTGTCGCTGTCCTCGAGGGTGATCCGCAACCATTGCCCGCCGGCGCACAAACGCAGCCGATCTCGCGCGCGGTTCATCAGCAGATGGCGCATCGCCTGCGCCGCGTAGGAAAAGAACTGGGCAGGATGTTCGAACTGCAGCGCTTCACGCCGGCCGATACGCAGGTACAACTCGTGCACCAGTTCGGTCGTGTTGAGGGTGGCGTTGCGCCGGCTCGACAGCTGCCTGGCAGCCATCGCCTTGAGCCGCGCGTAGACAACGGCGAACAGCGCATCGGTGGAACCGGCGTTGGCCAAGGGCTGGGTTTCGGACATGACGAACACCTCCATGCAGCCGCCATCCTGCGCGCCCGCATGGTACGCCTTTGCCGGGAAACCGTATCTGCCCCCATGCCGCCGGCCGCAGCCGGCGGACGGTCAGTTCAGGCCGACCGCGCGCTGGACACCAGCCGTGTCGACAGCGGACGTGTGCCGTAGCGTTGGCCATCGACGAAGGTGAGCAGGCGCCCGCCGATCATGCTGACCACCGCTCGCCCGGACAGGCGCAGCGAAGCGGACGCTGCCGGCGACATGGACAGGCCGAGCTGGTGTTCCGCGCGCATGCGCATCGCCTTGGCGGCGAACCAGGCCTTGGGGCCAGCCAGCAGCGTGCCGGAGGCCGACTCCGCCTGGCGCGAGTTGGCAATGCTCCGACGCAGATGGGTCAGATGGTATTCGTTGAAGACGTCGCTCAAGGCGGTGGATTTGAACGGCGCGGCCACGTACTCGTCCAGCAGGCTGCCCAGGACGGCCACCACCCGCAGCGCAATCTGGCGATTGGCACGTGCCACGTGCGAATTGCCGGTGGAGCGCTGCCAGATGCCATCAAGCGCATCGGCGAGGCGACGCCATTCGGACTGGTTCAGCGGGCGCTGGCCGAGAGCGATCGTGCGGCGCGCGATCAGCCACGCCTGATCCCGTGCCGGCAGCGCGTGCGAGCGCTGCGCGGCGCGTGCCCTGGCTTCGCGCATGGACAGTTCTTCGGTGGCCGCCACCCGCAGGGCGAGGGCTTCCTGGGTCAATGGTTGTGAACGCACACTGCCATCGGCGCGGTACCAGCGCCGATGCTCCAGCGTGGCACGATGGAACAGGCCAGCCGGCGGCGCCACCGTGACACGCGCCTCGGCAGCGTAATCCAGCGCCGGCGCGATCGCGCGCAAGCCGGCGCCATGGGCAGCCAGCACGCGCTCAAGCAGGATTTCAGCGCTGATCAGCTCGCGATGGTAGGCCGCATGCCGATCGTTGTCGGTGCCGGACGTGAAGTAGACAAAGCGGATCCGCAGCGTGGAGCCCTCACTGCGGGCCGTGCCGTGGCAACCCTGGCCGATGATGCGGCGCCCGATCGGCAAGGCGCGATGCGCGGTCGGCAAGCTGCCGAGCACGCTTTCGATGGTGGGGAAAACGGCGGCCGAATCGGCCATGGCGGCCTCTTGCACTGGTGCACTTGCGTCAATCGTCGAACTCACGAAACAACCCTGCCTGCTTGGGCGACCACGGCACGCAACTCTGCCAGTGCCCTGCCGCCCGGATACCACGCCTGCCGTCCTGCCTGGACAACTACGGCCTCACTGTTGCATCGACCACGCCAACCAAGTGTGCGCTGGCTCTCACTATGGGAAGCCCGGATCGGGCCCGATCCGGCCGCGCCGCCGCCGCGTCCTGGCGTCTTTTCCCGACGGCAACGCAAAAAGCAGGCAAAATAGGCGGTTGCCGACACGCCATCGCGCGTGGCTGCCCCTTACTTGATTGATGACCTGCGCCGGATGACCCCCTTGAACATGCCCCCCGCCACCCCGCCCGAAGACGCCGATGCCCGCTTGCTGGAGCGTCTGCGCGCCGCGGCAGAACTGCTGGAGTCGGTAGCAGCTGATCGTGAACTGCTGGATCGGCTGCCGGCCAGCGATCGGCAACGTCTGCACCAGGCGGTGGCGCAGGCCTACCATCCCGATCCGGGCGCACGCCGGATCAAGCTGAAGGCGGCCGAGAAGGCGCGCCATGCCGCCAAGCTGCAAGCGGACGATTCGGTGCTCAACCAGACCGGCATCCGCACGCTCCGCCGCAAACCGGTGTTCACCACGGCCAACGTGTTCGCCCCGAAGGATTTCCTGCCGCACGACGTGGCGCCTGATGCCGATGGCGAGCAACCGCGAGAATCGGTCAAGCTGAAGCACTGCTACGTTTGCAAGAAAAAATACTCGACTTTGCACTTCTTCTACGACCAGATGTGCCCGGACTGCGCCGCGTTCAATTACGCCAAGCGCGACGAGCTGGCGGATCTGCACGGACGCGTGGCCCTGCTCACCGGCGGACGGGTGAAGATCGGCTATCAGGCTGGCCTGAAACTGCTGCGCGCCGGCGCGGAGCTGATTGTCACCACACGCTTCCCGCGCGACTCGGCAGCCCGCTATGCGGCGGAACCGGATTTCGCCGCATGGGGTCACCGGCTGCAGGTGTATGGCCTGGACCTGCGCCACACGCCCAGCGTGGAGGCGTTCTGCCAGGAGCTGGTCGCCACCCGTCCGCGACTGGACTTCATCATCAACAACGCCTGCCAGACCGTGCGCCGCCCGCCGGATTTCTATGCCCACATGATGGAGGGCGAGACCGCGGCGCTGCATGACATGCCCGAACACGTGCGCCAGCTGGTGGGTCACTACGAGGGCCTGCGCGGCTCGAACATCCTGCCGCAGGCCGGTGCTGCCGCAGGCGCTTCGGGCCAGCGCGACTCGAACATCCCCGGGCTGACTCGCGCCGCCGAGCTGTCGCAATTGCCGCTGTTGCCGGAAGAACTGCTGGCGCAGAGCCACCTGTTCCCCGAAGGCCGGCTCGACCAGGACCTGCAGCAGATCGACCTGCGCGAGCGCAATTCATGGCGGCTGCTGATGGCTGAAGTGCCGTCGGTGGAATTGCTGGAGGTGCAACTGGTCAATGCGATCGCACCGTTCATCATCAACGCTCGGCTGAAGCCGCTGATGCTGCGTACGGAAAATCGCGACAAGCACATCGTCAACGTATCGGCGATGGAAGGCCAGTTCTACCGCAGCTTCAAGACCACCCGCCACCCGCACACCAACATGGCCAAGGCCGCGCTGAACATGATGACGCGCACCTCGGCCACCGATTACCACAACGACGGCATCCACATGAACAGCGTGGACACCGGCTGGATCACCGACGAGGATCCGGCCGAGCTGGCGGCCAGGAAGGTGCTGCAGGAACGCTTTCACCCACCGCTGGACATCGTCGATGGCGCTGCCCGGATCGTCGATCCGATCATCAGCGGCATCAACAGCGGCGAGCACGTCTGGGGCAAGTTCCTGAAGGACTACCGACCCACCGATTGGTGAGCCGGAAAGACCGCGCGAGGCTGCCGAACGGCTGCTGATCGATACGGCAGCCTAGCCGGCCGCCTGGCCGAACGATGGCGGCCGATCCGCCGCAGCCGCGCCGAACCCGGTATTCGGCGAACCACCCATCTGGAACACCAGGGTGCCGCCGGCGGCCAGCTCGGCATGGCTGATCCAGCTGCGACTCCATGGCTGGCCGTTCCAGCTGACCGACTGGATGTACGGGCTGTCCGGCCCGTTGCCCGGCGCCAGCACCATCAGCTTGCGCCGACCGGCCAGTTCGATCTCCGCACGATCGACCAATGGGCTGCCGAACACGTAATTCGCGCTGACCGGATCGACCGCATACAGGCCCAGCGCACTGAGCACGTACCAGGCGCTGATCTGCCCGCAGTCCTCGTTGCCGGCGAGCCCGTCGGGCTGCGCCTCGTACATGCTTTCAAGCAGCATGCGCACGCGCGCCTGCGTCTTGTGGTGCGCGCCGGTGTACGCGTACAGGTACGCCACGTGGTGGCTGGGTTCGTTGCCGTGCGCGTACTGGCCGACCATGCCGGCGATGTCCGGCGGTGCGTCGGCCGGCAACGCCGAGCTGGTGTTGAACAGCTGATCCAGCTTGCGCTCGAAGGCCCGTTCGCCGCCGAACAGCTTCATGTATTCGTACAAATCATGCTGGTTGAGGAAGCTCGCCTGCCACGCGTTCGACTCGGTGAAGTCGCGCCATTTCGCGGCGTGGCCCATGCCACGCGGATCGAACGGCTCCAACCAGCGGCCGTCGCTGGAGCGTGGCCGCACGAAGCCCAGCTTGCGGTCGAACACGTGCCGGTAATTGCGCGAGCGGTGACGCAGCCGGGTGGCGTCGGCGTGCGCGCCGGCAGCGTCGGCGATATGCGCGACGGCCCAGTCGTCGTAGGCGTATTCGAGCGTCTTGCTGACCGCCTCGCCTTCCCTGTCGCTAGGGATGTAGCCCAGCTTGCGGTAGAACGGCAGGCCACGATAATCGTCGTCCATCGCGCGCTTGCGGAACAGCGGCCACGCCTTCGCGTAGTCGATGCCGGTGAAGCCTTTGGCATGCGCCTCGGCCACCACCACCGCCGAGTGGTAGCCGATCATGCAGCCGGTCTCCACGCCCTGCAGCGGCCATACCGGCGGCCCGTCGGGACTTTCGCCGGCCATCCGCACCAGGCCATTGACCAGATCCGGCACGCGATCGGGCTGGTACAGGGTAAGCAGCGGATGCTGCGCCCGGTAGGTGTCCCACAGCGAGTAGGTGCTGTAGTTGTTGGCGCCCTGCGGCAACTGGTGCACGGCCAGGTCCATGCCGCGATAGCGGCCGTCCACATCACTGAACAGGGTCGGCGCCAGCATGGTGTGATACAGCGAGGTGTAGAAGATGCGGCGCACGTCCTCGGACACCGTGTCGATGCGGATGCGACCGAGCTCGCGTTCCCATGCCGCGGCGGCGGCGCCACGCACCTGCTCGAAATCCCAGCCGGGAATCTCCGCATCGAGATTGCGCAGCGCGCCCGCCACGTCGACGCCGGAAATGCCGACCTTCACCAGCAACGGTGCGCTGGCGATGTTGTCGACATGCAGCGCAGCCTTCAGGTGCGTGCCGTGCGCCTCACCTGTGCCGACGGGTAGCGGGGCATCCTCGGCGTACAACGTGGCCCCGGCGATGGGGCGCGACAGCTTCATCGCGAAATAAATGTGCCGGCCGCCGGCCCACTGATGCACGCGCCGCTCGCCGACCAGGGTGTCGTTGCCGACCAGCTTCAGCCGTGCATCGCTGATCTTGCACGGCACCGCGGCGTCATCGTGATAGCCGTGCGCGAGATCGACCAGCAGGTGGCCGCTGCCCTCGCCGTGGAACGTATAACGATGCAGTCCCGCGCGCAGCGTCGTGGTCAGCTCGGCGAGGATGTCGTGATCCTTCAGGTGCACCTGGTAGTAGCCGGGCTGCGCCTGCTCGTGGTCGTAGCGCGAACGGTAGCCCGGCCCGGGCTGCGCCTCGCTGTCGGCGGCAAGCCCGGCACCGGCGGCCGCGCCGTCGTGATGCGAGTGATAGTTCTGCTCCGGCAGGCCGCGCGCGCCGGGCTGCAGCAGCGCCGGACCTTGCGCCGGCATCACCAGCACGTCAAGCATGTCGCTGGCGCCGGTACCGCTCAGGTGCGTGTGCGAAAAGCCCATGATCGAGCCGTCGTCCTGGTGATAACCCGAGCAGGCATCCCAGCCCGCGTCGTTGGTGTCCGGGCTCAGTTGCACCATGCCGAACGGCAGCGAGGCGCCGGGATAGACGTGGCCGTGGCCGCCAGTGCCGATGAAGACATCGACATGCCGGGCGAAGCCATCGGGTTCGGGCGCCGGTGACATTGCGTCGCTACCGTGAGGCGTCGTGAATGCCGCCAGCGGTTCGAGCCGGCTACCGAGCAGGCTCAATGCGGCTGCGCCCTGCAGGAAACGTCTGCGTGTCACCATGATGCGTTCTCCGTTGCGTGTACGGGGTGATTCGTCATGCACGCCGCAGCAATTCCGGTCGCTGCGCCGCCAGTTGCACGATCAGTTCGCCGAACAAGGTGTTGGCCCAGGCGAACCACGCGCGAGTGAAGTGTGCCGGATCGTCCTGATCGAAAGCCTCGTGCATGAAGCCGGTGCCGGCGTGGGTGGTCTTCAGCCAGTGCAGGCATTGGCGGATCTCGCCGCTGTCGTCACTGGTCAACCCGCGCATGATGATCGACATCGGCCAGATCATGCGCAAGCCCTCGTGCGGGCCGCCGATGCCCTGCGCTGCGCTGCCGCGGAAGAAATACGGGTTGCGCGGGCTCCAGGCCAGCTTGCGACTGCGCCGGTAGCGCGCATCATCGCTGCGGCAACAGCCGAGGTAGGCCAGGCTCGACAACCCCGGAGCGTTGGCGTCGTCCATGAACAGCTGGTTGCCGTAGCCATCGACTTCGTAAGCCCAGAACTCATTGCCGTGCTCATCGTGCATCACACCGAACTCCTGCAGTGCACGCTCGACCTCGTCGGCCAGTGCGTTGCACTCGGTGGCGAAGGCGCGGTCATCGTGCAGCGCCGTTGCCAGTTCCGCCAGCTCTCGCAGCGAGCTCACCGCGAACAGGTTGCCGGGGACCGACAACGGATAGATGCAGGCATCGTCCGACGGACGGAACATCGCATGGATCAACCCGACGGCACGGGTCGGATTGCCGTAGCCGCCGAGGAACTGGGTATCGGTCGGGTTGGCCGACGGCCGCTGGAAGTGGTACGGGCCGGGGCCACGCTTGCGCTGCTGTTCGCGGAAAGTCGCCAATACCGTGCGCATCGCGGCGCGCCAGTCGTCGTCGAACGGCCGGCGGTCGCCGGTGGCCTGCCAGTAGGCGTGCGCCAGCCGGACCGGATAGCACAGCGAGTCGATCTCCCATTTGCGCTCGGCCACGCCTGCATGCATGTCGGTGAGGTCCTGTTGCGCCCACGACAGTGGAGTCTTCGCCTGCGGGTCGGGCAGGAACGCATTGGCGTACGGGTCGATCGAGATGCACAGCGCATGGCGCCGGATCAGCCCGCGAAACAGCCGGCGCAGTGATTCGTCGTGCGCCGCCAGCGACACGTACGGCCACACCTGTGCGGAGGAATCACGCAGCCACATCGCGTCGATATCGCCGGTGACGATGAAGGTGTCCGGCTTGCCGCGCAGAGTTCCCAGCTGCACCGTGGTGTCCAGCGTGTTCGGGTAGCAGTTCTCGAACAGCCAGGCCAGTTCGGGGTCGCCGATCTTCGCCTTGGTGCGGGCGATCAGCGCTTCCACGGCCGGACTGACGAACCTGCGCTGCCCGATCGGCGGGCGATGACTGCGGAAGCGCGATGCAGCCCATGCCATCGGCACGCGGCCCAGCAGCAGGCTGCCGGCGGTGCCGGCCATCAACTTCAGCACGGAGCGGCGCGAGATGATCATGGCCGTACGGCCTCCGGGGTGGCTGCCGCGTGGTGGCGCACGGTGGCGTCGAACAGCGACCGCAGGTGCAGTGCATGGCGCAACGAGGCGATGTCCGCCGTGCCGGCAACCGGCAATTCGACATGCTCGCCGGGCAACAGGTCGAACGCATTGTCGGAGACTTTCGCATCGAGCGAACCGAAGTCGATCCAGACCTCACGCGCCAGGCGCTCCGCACGTACCTTCAGCATGATGCCGTGGCCGCTGTCGACGAGCTCGGCGCGCAGCCCCGGATCGGGCAGCTGCAATGTCAGTGCAGGCCCGAAGTAGAGCAGATGACGCGACAGCAGCCCGCCCTGCCCGACCAGTTCGAACACGGCGAAGCTGCGTCGCGGATCGGCACCCTGCAGCAGCGCCGCATCGGTCAGCTCGGCAGCACGGCTGCTGGCCAGCGCAGGCACAAGTACCCTGTCGACGTGCTGGTGCAGCAGCTGTCCATCCATGTCCATCACGCGCGTGCGCAACTGCGCATCCAGCGGAGTGGTTCGATCGGAAACCAGAAACACCTCGGTGCGCCCGTCGCGGCGGATCGGCGCCACCCGCAGCGGCGCATAGAAGCGGCGCGCGTGGAACTGCAGCGCCTTCCAGCGTCCGAAATAATCGATGCTGGACCACGATGCACCGGGCCACACGTCGTTGAGCTGCCAGTACAGCGAGCCCATGCTTTGCGGTCGCGCGCTGCGCAGATGATCCGCGGCCAGTTCGATGCCCTCGGCCTGCATCACCTGGCTGAGGTAGATGAAGGAGACGAAATCCTTCGGCTCGCCGTAGTACTTGCGGATATAGAACAGC
The DNA here is from genome assembly GCF_050026815.1 of Rhodanobacter ginsengiterrae. Taxonomy (NCBI): domain Bacteria; kingdom Pseudomonadati; phylum Pseudomonadota; class Gammaproteobacteria; order Lysobacterales; family Rhodanobacteraceae; genus Rhodanobacter; species Rhodanobacter ginsengiterrae. The sequence continues at coordinate 49,185 of NZ_JALBWO010000052.1, forward strand.
AGGCGCTGGTTGCCGTTGCCGCGGTCGAACTTCTGGTGTGCGCGCAGCACCGGCGAATCCGCCGACAGGTCGGCCGGCGCGGCGAAGGTCCGGATCGTCGCCAGCGCCGGCAATGACTGCAGGCCGTACTCGGACTGGAAACGCGGCGTGGTTTTCAGGTAATCCTCGATCGGCGCGGAACCGGCCCAGACATCCCACACATGCATGTCGCCATCGTCCGGCACGCTGGCGGGTCCGTCGAAATCCGTGCTCGGCGAACTTGCCCAGTACGGCACGTCCGGCGCGTAGCGCTGCACCACACCGCGCAAGGTTTCGCCGAACAGGGTGCGCATGCCGCGCTCGACGCGTGCACGTTCGGCCGGTCCGACCGCCTGCGCGAAAGCCTTCCGATCCGGCCAGGACTCCCAGCCCGTCTGCACTTCGTTGTTGCCACACCACAACACGATGCTGGGATGGTCGCGCAGGCGCATGACCTGCCCGCTCGCCTCGATGCGCGTGTTCTCGCGGAACGCGTCGTCATACGGCGGCACCGCGCCGCCGAACATGAAGTCCTGCCAGATCATCAGGCCGAACTTATCGGCCATCGCGTAGAACGCATCGCTCTGGTAGTAGCCGCCGCCCCACACGCGCAGCATGTTCATGTTGGCGTCGCGCGCGGACTGCAGGATCTGCTGCATGCGCGCCTCGGTGACGCGCTCGGGAAAACTGTCGAACGGAATCAGGTTGGCGCCCTTGGCGAAGATCGGCACACCGTTGACCACGAAGGCGAAGCTGCGGCCCCAGCGATCATGCTGCCGCCGCAGCTCCACGCTGCGCAGCCCGGTATCGCGCTCGCTGCTGGCGACGATCTTTCCGTCGACGACGACATCGGCGTGGAAGTGATACAGATTCGGCGCACCGTAGCCAACCGGCCACCAGCGTTGCGGGTGTTCGATGCGCACGGGCAGGTCGAAATGGTTGTCGCCCGCCTCCAGCGATTTCTCCAGCGTCGTGCCGTGAGGAATGCCGTCGGGCGCGCTCCACGTCAGCTGCAGCCGGGCCTTGTCGGCGTGGTCGGCCCGGATATCGAACTGCGCCAGCAACTGCGCGGCATCCGCATCGACGTGCTGCTGCGCGATATGGAAATCCGCCAGGCGCAGATCGTCCCAGGTTTCCAGACGCACCGGCTGCCAGATACCCTCGGTGACGTAACGCGGACCCCAGTCCCAGCCGTACTGATAATTGGCCTTGCGCACGTAGTTGGATGTCTGCCGGCCTTTCGGCTCGTCGCCGAACGCGGAATCGAATTCGCCCGGCAAGGCATGGGGCTGTCGCAGCAGCCACGGCTGCAGCCGGGTGATCGGCGAGTGCAGCGTGACCAGCAGCGCATTGCTGCCGGCATGCAGCAGGTCCTTCACCGGCAGCCGCCAGCGCCGGAACATGTTGTCGGCGGCCAGCAGCTCGCGGCCATTGAGCGAGACATCGGCAAAGGTATCCAGGCCATCGAAAACCAGTTCCACGTGATCGTGCTGCAGCGTCGCTGCATCGACCGTCAGCGGCAATTGATACTGCCAGTCCGCCAGGCCGATCCATTGCAGTTGGGCTTCGTTGTCCCGATCGAACGGTTCGCCGATCGCCCCGGCGGCGAGCAGGTCGGTCTGCACGCTGCCAGGCACGTGGGCGCTGCGCCACGCCAACGCTTGCGGATGCGCTCGCACGGCGGACGACCCCGGTGCGAGGCGAAAGCGCCAACCCGTTGTGAGCGTCTGCGTGGTGGTGGCCATGCCGGCACTGCATGCGCAGGCGCACAGGAGCAGCACGGCCATCAGCCTGTGCAGGAAGACTGCGGCGATGGGCAAAGCATCCCTGCCCGGTCGCATCCCGTGCTTCGTCATGCGCAAGCCTCTGGCCATGAGAACGTGGAGTCGCTGCGGATTCGCCGCGTGGTGACCGCATGAAGGTATAGGTGATCGGGTCTGCGGTAAATCACGGTCTCCCCTGTGCGTCGGGTATCCCGCGCAAACACTTGATATCCCTGATGACCGCCCAGGTGCTTGCGGCACGCCGCCAAGCCAGGGCCGGCATGACCGCCGTTCAGCCATGCGAAAGAAGCGAACCCGCCCGGTGCGCCGACGCGAATTCGACCGCAAGAGCCGGAGTGTCGCCCGGGCCGCCGATCCGTAGATTGCGCTTTGCGCGATAATCAGACGGAAGGAACAACCATGAAGATTTCCGACAAGCAGGCGGCACTGGCCACCACCGTGGCCGACCCGCGCTGGGCCGTGGTGCAGGCGCGCGACGCGCGTGCCGACGGCAAGTTTTTCTATTCGGTGCGGACCACCGGCGTGTATTGCCGGCCATCCTGCGGAGCCCGCCCGGCGCGGCCGGAGAACGTGGCATTCCACGCCACCGCGGCCGACGCGGAACGCGCCGGCTTTCGCCCTTGCAAGCGCTGCAAGCCCGACCAGCCGTCGCTGACCGAGCAGCACGCGGTCATGGTCACCGCCGCCTGCCGCATGATCGAGCAGGCCGAAACCCTCCCCGCACTGGAACAGTTGGCCGAGCCCAGCGGGCTCAGTCCGTTCCATTTCCACCGCGTCTTCAAGGCCATCGCCGGCGTGACGCCCAAGCAATACGCCAACGCGCATCGCAGCCGCCGCGTGCGCGATGAACTGGAGCGCGGCACCTCGGTGACCACGGCGATCTTCGATGCCGGCTACAACGCCAGCAGTCGCTTCTATGAAACCGCCAACCAGGTATTGGGCATGACCCCCTCGCGCTACCGTGCCGGCGGTGCCGACAGCGAGATCCGTTTCGCCATCGGCGAATGTTCGCTGGGCGCGATCCTGGTGGCGCAGAGCCAGCGCGGGGTGTGCGCGATCCTGCTCGGCGACGATCCGGACGTGCTGGCGCACGACCTGCAGGACCGTTTCCCCCGGGCCCATCTGATCGGCGGGGACCGCGACTACGAGCAACTGGTGGCGCAAGTCGTGGGTTTCATCGAGGCGCCGGCGCTCGGCCTGGACCTGCCGCTGGACGTGCGCGGCACCGCGTTCCAGCAACGCGTATGGCAGGCCTTGCGCGAGATCCCGGCCGGCAGCACGGCCAGCTACAGCGAGATCGCCGCCCGCATCGGCGCACCTCGCGCAGCGCGGGCGGTCGCCCACGCCTGCGCCAACAACCTGCTGGCGGTGGCGATTCCCTGCCATCGGGTGGTGCGCAACGACGGTGCCTTGTCCGGCTATCGCTGGGGCGTGCAGCGCAAGCGCGCGCTGCTGGAGCGCGAGGCGCAGGCATGAATGCGCAGCGGCAAGCCGCCGCCGAATTCGACGTGCGGCTGCAGATGTTCGACTGGCACAGCATCGAGGACGAGCTGGAAACCCGAGGCTGCGCGCTGCTGGAAGCGTTGCTGTCGCCGCAGGAATGCGCCACGCTGGCAGCTCTGTACGCGGACGATGGGCGTTTCCGCAGCCGTGTCGTGATGGGCCGTCACGGCTTTGGCCGCGGCGAGTACCGCTACTTCGATTACCCGCTGCCGCCAGCGGTGGCCGAGCTGCGCAAATCGGTCTATCCGCATCTGGTGCCGATCGCGAATCGCTGGAATGCGTTGATGAACCACGAGTTGCGCTATCCCTCCAGCCATGCCCAATTCATCGAGCGATGCCACGCCGCCGGGCAGCAACGCCCCACGCCGCTGCTGCTGCAATACGGTGCGGGCGATTACAACTGCCTGCACCAGGATCTGTACGGCGAGCAGGTGTTTCCGCTGCAATTGGCCGTCCTGCTGGCCGCGCCGGGGCGCGATTTCGCCGGCGGCGAATTCGTGCTGACCGAGCAGCGCCCGCGCATGCAGTCGCGTGTCGAAGTGGTGCCCTTGCATCAGGGTGACGCGGTGGTGTTCGCGGTGCACCAGCGCCCGGTGCAAGGCACGCGCGGCAGCTACCGGGTGAACATGCGCCACGGTGTCAGCCGTGTGCGCAGCGGCCGCCGGCATACGCTCGGCATCATCTTCCACGACGCCACATGATCACCACCGACCTGTTCGCTGCAATGCCCGCAGCCGCCCGCCGGGACGAGCCGCTGTGCGAAGGCGCGATGGTGCTGCGCGGATTTGCGCTGGACCACGAGGTGGCGTTGCTGCAGGCACTCGATGCGATCGTGGCGCAGGCGCCGTTGCGCCATCTGCTCACGCCCGGCGGTTTGCGCATGTCGGTGGCGATGACCAATGCCGGGCCACTGGGCTGGGTCAGCGATCGGCGCGGCTACCGCTACGAGGCGATCGATCCGGACGGCGGCAAGCCATGGCCGTCGATGCCCCCGGTTTTCCTGCAGTTGGCGGGTGCGGCCGCAGCTCAAGCCGGTTTCGCCGGCTTTGTGCCGGATGCCTGCCTGGTCAATCGCTACGCGGCGGGCACCCGGCTGAGCCTGCATCAGGACCGTGACGAGCACGACCTGGGCCAGCCGATCGTGTCGGTCTCGCTGGGCATCCCGGCGACGTTCCTGTTCGGCGGTCTGCAGCGCTCGGATCGCCCACTGCGCGTGCCGTTGGCGCATGGCGACGTGGTGGTCTGGGGCGGGCCGGCGCGGCTGCGCTACCACGGCGTGTTGCCGCTGAAACCGAATCATCATGCGCTGCTGGGCGACTGCCGCATCAATCTCACCTTTCGGCGGGCCGGCTAGATGACGCGCATGGCGGATGCCGCCACGTTCCTTGCTGCCATCGACGCCGACTGGGCCCACCTCGTCGCCCGGGTCGGGCCCTGCACGCATGAACCGAAGCCGGCCCGCGAGCCCTGCGAGGCGCTGGTGCGGGCCGTGGCCTACCAGCAACTGCACGTAAAAGCCGGTGACGCGATCCTGGCGCGGTTGCTGGCGCTTTATCCGCATTCGGCCTTTCCCTCGCCGCAGCAACTGCTCGACAGCGGCTTCGACGCGCTGCGCGCTTGCGGCTTCTCGGCGCGCAAGATCGAGACGATTCACGGCATCGCCGAGGCCACGCTGGCCGGCGTGGTGCCGGATCTGCTCACGTCACGGATGCTGCCGGATGAGGCGCTGATCACCCGGCTCCGTGCATTGAAAGGCATCGGCCGCTGGACGGTGGAGATGTTCCTGATCTACAGCCTGGATCGGCCCGATATCCTCCCGGCCGACGATTTCGGCGTGCGCGAGGGATATCGCTTGCTGAAATCGCTGGAGGTGGCTCTCCCGGCCAAGGCGATGGCGGTGGTCGGCCAGGCCTGGAGCCCGCATCGTACCGCCGCGGCCTGGTACCTGTGGCGGGTTCCACGGCCGGCCAGGGCGAAAGCTGCGCAGCAGCTTGTCACTCAATAGAGCAAGCGGATACCCAACTGCACCTGGGTGACCATCGATGCCGGTGGCAACCCGGCATCCCCACGCTGCGTGCGCACGCTGTCGATCCGCAGCACCTCGGCGGTCAGCCGCAACCAGGCGCGTGGACGCCAGTTGAGCGCCGCGGTGACCGCGTTGCCGTGTTCGCCCTGGCGACGGCCGGCATCGAAGCGCCCATTGCCCGTGCTGAAATGTTCGATGCGCAGCGCCGGGCGCCAGTTGCCGCGATTCCAGCCCGCCAACAGGAAGGCCGAGCGGAAGCCGGTGGTGAAGCGCAGGCCATCCACCGGTTCGATCACGGTGGCGCCGTCCATCGCCTGGGCGATCCAGCGAATCGGACCGGTGTCGGTGCTGCCGCCGATGCTCGTGAACCAGGTGTGCCAGGCAAACACGCCGCTGTCGGTATGTGCTGCCGGGTCTGCGCGATTGTCGTAGCGCATCAGGTTGATCCGGCCAAGTCCCGGCGCATGCCATTCCAGATTCGCGTACCAGCCACTGCGGCTGCCGATGTTCTGGAACGGGTCGTAGCGGCGTGCCGATGACTGTCCGTCATGGGTCGCGTCGGGCTCGCGCAACCGGCCTCCCAGACCGTAGGTCAGATCGCTCAGCGACCAGCCACGCACGGCCAGCAGGTTGCCCGCCGGATCGTTGCGCCGGAACAGCGCGCTGCGCAGCTCCCAGGTGCTGACATCACCGCGCCATTCGAGCCGACCCTCGGCGCCCGCCGCGCGCAGTTCCTCGCCAACCCAGCTGTTGATCGCCGACGGCGTGAGGGTCCAGGGGCTGGTCCAGCCGATCGCATCGTTTTCCAGCGAGACCGGCGGCATGAAGGCGCCGGCCTGCACCGACCAGCGCCAGCGCGAGAGCGACACCGGGCGGTAGCGCAGGTACGCCTCGATCACGTTCACGCTGGAACGGTCGGTGGTCTGGAACTGGATCTCGGCCAGCGCCAGCAAGGCCGGTGTGAGCTGGGCCGTGCCAACCACGCCGGCGCCACCGAACCGGGCGGCGGTACCGCCATCGCCGAAGCGTGTCTTGCCGAGGCCGCCTTGCGTCCAGCTGGTTTCGCCGGGTGCCGCGACCAGACGACCGTCGATGTAGGCATGCAAGTCGACGTCCTGCGCGAGGACCCACGACGGGCACACTGCGAAAGCCGACAGACAGAGCAGCCATGCACGGCGCATCATGGTCGCGCTCCGGCGGGGGTGCGTCCACCCTGCCCGCTGGCAAACGCGGCAAGGGCATCGGCGGCAAGCGCCCGGGACACGAAATAGCCCTGCGCGTGATCGCAGCCGATCGAGGCCAGATAGTCCAGCGCCCCCTGATCCTCCACCCCTTCGGCGGTGACGCGATAACCCAGCTGATGGCTGAGGTCGACGATCGAACGCACGATGATCTGGTCATTCGGATCGGTGGCCAGGTGCTTCACGAACATCTGATCGATCTTCAATTCATTGACCGGCAGGTGCCGCAGGTAGGCGAAGGTGGCTTGCCCCACGCCGAAATCGTCGATCGCGATGCCGACGCCCTGCTCGGCCAGCCGGCGCAGGATGCGCACCGCGGTATCCGGCTCGCCGATCACCGCCCGCTCGGTCACTTCCACCGTGAGACACGTAGCCGGCACGCGATGAATCGCCAGCAGCCCGCTGATCCGCGTGGGCAGCTCGGCATCCTCCAGGTCGCGGGTCGACAGGTTCACCGCGATACGCAGCGGCAGGCCCCGTTCGATCCATTGCTGCGCCTGTGCCAGCGCGCTGGCCAGCACCCAGCGGGTGACCCGCTGGATATTGCCGGTGTCCTCGGCCATGCCGATGAACGCATCCGGTGGCACCCAGCCACGCCGGGGATGATTCCAGCGCAGCAATGCCTCGGCCCCATCGACGCGCCGGCTGACCAGGTCGAGCTTGGGCTGGTAATGCAGCAACAGGCCATCGCCATCGAGCGCATCGCGCAGGTCGCCCATCAGCGACAGTCGCTCGGGGCGGTGCGGATCGGTGGCTGCGTCGTAGAAGCTCAGCGCGCTGGCCGATCCGCTGGCAGCGAACTGCGCCACCTCGGCATGACGCAGCAGTGTGCCTGCCTGCGCGCCGTCGGCCGGCGCCATCGCGATGCCGACCGAAGGCAAGCGGTCGATGCTGACATCGGTTTCCTGATAGGGCTCGTTGAGCACGTCGAGTATGCGCAGCGCCGCCGCGATGGCCGCCGCCTGATCGGCCCGCGACAGCCACAGCATGAATTGCGTGTCGCTGGTGCGTGCGAGGTAGGCGGCGGCCGCGACCCGCCGGATACGTACGCTGGCGTCAAGCATCAGGCGATCGCACAACGCGTGCCCCATCGTCTTGATGATCTCCGGCACGCGAGTCAGCCCGACCATCAGCAAGGCGCCCTCAGCCGTATCGTCGCCAGCAAGATGCTGCTCGACCGCGGCCTCGGCAGCTTCGCGGTTGGGCAGATCGGTCACGCTGTCGTGCATCGCCTGATGGCGGATGTGCAACTCGCGCTGGCGCACCGCCTCGGCCATGGTGCCGAAGGCACTGGCCAGCTGACCGATCTCGTCGCGCCGTTGCATGCTGGCCGGGGCGCGGTAGTCACCGGCTTCGATGCGTCGCGCCGCCGCGGCGAGCGCTTCGACCGGACGCGATACGCTGCGCGCGGCAATCCAGGCACCAAGCAGACCCACGCCCAGGCCCAGCCCCAGCAGCGTCGCCCACGCGATCGCCACGGAACGGAACGGACTCAGCGCGTCGTCCAGCGAATAACCCAGTACCGCCACCACCGACGTGCCTTGCTTGGGCTGCTTCAGGCGCTGCGCGAGCACCATGTATTCCTTGCCGTCGACTTTGGTCAGCAGCGGCTTCCACGGCAGCTGCCGGTGCCCAGCCATAAGGCTGTCGACCAGGCCGGTGTGGCGGTCGCCACGTGCCACCACCGCCCAATGGCCCGGAGTGGACTGCGCCGCCAACTCGACATCCCGCGGCAACGCGGACAGCTGTTGCATATGCGCCAGCAGCGCATCATCCAGTGGCACGTTCACCACCACCAGCCCGACCGGCTGCGGTGCGTAGATGGGCACCACAACCATCCATGAAGCCTTGCCATCCAGCGCGACCACCGCAGCCGTGCGGCGGTCATACGCGCTGTCTACCAGATCCGGAAACGGAAAGCGCGCGGGCGGGGTTGTCGCGTCACTGGTATCCGCCTCGACCGTGCCGTCCTGGTCGATCAGCAGCATGCGCGAGGCACCGACCCGGCGACCGTGATTGCGCAATACCGACAAGACCGTGCCGCGATCGCGCTCGGCAATCGCCGAACGCAGTGCATAGTCGAGCGAGAGCACCTCGACATTGCCGGCGATCCGCGCCGAGATGTCGTCCATCTGCGCCACGAACGCCTGTGCATTGGCCGTCAGTTGACGCTCGCCTTCGGTCACCAGCGCTCGCCGGGTCACCTCGTAGACCAGCCCTGCGGTCAGCAGCTGCACCGTCACCAGGGTCGCGACGAAGAACAGCGCAAGGCGCAGGCGGAAGCCCATGGATGGCATGATCGGCTCAGTAATCCAGGTGTTCGCGATCCATGAACATGCGCGGGTCCGGCAGCAGCGACAGCGTGAAGTTCAGCTGCACGGTGTCGTTGTTGCCCGCGATGGTCACGCGCTGGCTCGGCTCCGCACGCCCCGGATGCAGCTGGGGGTGCCACACGTGTGCGGTGTAGTGGCCGGGAGCAAGATGGCCGAGCGTCGCCCTGCCGTCATCGCGTGACATCGCGATGGCCGCTACCGCGGATACGAACAGATAGGTGGCCATGTGATCGTGGATGTTGCAGCCGACGGCAGCCACGCCCGCCTGATCCATGCTGAGTGCGGGCGAGCTTTCGCCGGGACGCAACACGAATTCGAACGTCTTGATGGCGGCGAACGAGTAAACATGATGCCGCGTGCGGTCGCTGTTGCGGAACACCACCTTGTCGCCGGGACGCAGCACCTGCACGTAAGGAATGAAGGTCTCGTCGCGCTGGTCAATGATGTAGGTCGCCGGTGGCACTGCGGAGGGCGTGCCGGTGGTTGCTGCATCCGGTGTCAGCATGACCACCGCGTCGTTCACCGCATGGCCCCGTCCATCGCCAAGATGCACGACGACTTCCGCCGCGGAAGCGGACCATGCGCTCCCCAGCAACAGCGCGACGACCATGAACAGGCAGCGCATTGTCGATCCCCCCGATTCCCCATGCCCGGCTAGCCTACCGCAGTTTGCCTGATCGCCGAGCCGGCATCGCGCAACCGCTGCGGACTGACTCGACCAGGGTGCAGGTGCCGATCCCGCCACAGCTTGCTACGCTCGCCGGATCGACCGATCGCGAGGCAGACATGACCATCCACGGCATCCACACCATCGACACCGGCTTCGTGCGACCGCAGTTCGACGCGGCGTATCTGATCGTCGAGAAAGGGCGCGGCGCCTTCATCGACTGCGGCACCAACTTTGCCGTGCCGCGCATGCTCGCCGCGCTGGACGATGCCGGCATCGGCGCCGCCGACGTCGACTGGCTGATCCTCACCCACGTGCATCTGGACCATGCCGGCGGCGCCGGCGAGCTGATGGCCCAGTTGCCGAACGCGACCCTGGTGGTGCACCCGCGCGGCGCTCGCCACATGATCGATCCGTCGGCGCTGTGGGCCGGTGCCAGTGCGGTGTATGGCGAGGCGGTGATGGAGGAAACCTACGGCCGCTTGCGCCCGATTCCCGCCTCGCGCGTGATCGAGGCGACAGATGGTCACGCAGTGGATCTGGCGGGCCGGTCGCTGCTTTGCATCGACACGCCGGGGCATGCGAAACATCACCTGACGGTGTACGACGAGCGTGCCAACGTGTGTTTCACCGGCGACGTTTTCGGCCTGTCCTATCGGGATTTCGACACCGTCGCCGGCCCGTTCATCCTGCCCACCACCTCACCGGTGCAGTTCGATCCGCAGGCCCTGCATGCCTCCATCGAACGATTGATCGCGTTGAAGCCGGCGGCGATGTACCTGACCCATTACGGTCGGGTGGAACCGGTGGCGCGGCTGGCGGCCGACCTGCACATGCAGATCGACGCGATGGTCGAACTGGCCCGTGCCGCGCAGCGCCAACCCGATCGGCATGCCGCGCTGGTCGATGCGCTGACCGGACTTTATGCACGCCGCGCCGAAGCCCATGGCTGGAACAACGGGCGCGATGCCTTGCGCGCCTTGCTGGGCATGGACATCGAATTGAATGCGCAAGGGCTGGAGGTATGGCTGGACCGCTGACGCAACCTGGCCGGATCAGGCCAGTCGCGTACCGTTCGGGACCGGGCGCTCGACCGCGGTGAGCACCACCCCGTCGTCGGTGGGAAATCCGGTGAGCAGGAACTGCGAGCGGAACGGGCCGATCTGCTTTTCCGGGAAATTGATCACGCCCACGATCTGCCGGCCAAGCAGTTGTTCGGCGCTGTACAGCGCGGCGATCTGTGCACTGGTCTTCTTTTCACCGTAGGCGCCGAAATCCACCCATACCTTCCATGCCGGCTTGCGCGCCTCGGGGAAGGCTTCCACGCGTGTCACCGTGCCGGCGACCAGCAGGACCTGCTCGAAATCGGCCCAACTGATCTCATTGATGCTTTCGCTCATCCTTCCAGCCTCGTTTTCAGACAATCACGGCCCTGTTGCCACCAGTAGCTGGCCTGTGCGGCAAGATAGCCGAACGGACGGTGCGTGCTGGCCAGGCCATAGTCGGCGAACTGCCGCCAGCGCTCATCACCTTCGGCGATGGCCGACGCCAGCAGCTCGCCGGCCGCGCAGGTCGGTGCCAGCCCATGGCCGCCAAACGCCTGGGCCCACCACAGACCTTGGCCATCGCCACCGATCTGCGGCATCTGGTGGCGCGCATAGCTCATCAATCCCGACCAGGCGTAGTCGACCCGCACGCCCCTGAGTTGCGGAAACACCCGCAGCAGATCCCTGGTCAGCAGCCGCTGTACTGCTTGCGGCGAACGGTTGAGGATCGAGATTCGCCCACCCCACAGCAACCGGGTATCCGGCAGCGCGCGGTAATAATCGAACGCGAACCGGCTGTCGTAGACCGCCGCCCGGGTGTGCAGGCATTCGTCCAGGCGCTGGCCCAGCGGTTCGGTGACCATGACGTAAGTGGCGATCGGCAGGATGGCCCGGTCGATCGCTCGTTGCAGGCCAGCCAGGTAGCCGCCGCAGGCCAGCACCACCTGGTCCACCAGCAACTCGCCGTGGGCGGTGCGCAAACGCCATTGCAGCCCTTCGCGCTCGAGGCTGAGCACGCCGCTGTTCTCATGCAGGCGCACCCCGCGTGCAGAGGCTGCGGCAGCCAGGCCGATGGCATAGTTGAGCGGGTGCAGGTGCAGCGCATCGGCTTCGTACAAACCGTCGTGATAGCGCTCGCTGCGGATCCGCGCGCGCAATTCGGCTTCGGGCAGCCACTGCCATTGCACCGCGTATTTCCCGGCCAGCAACTGCTGGCGCTGGCGCAGCACGGCCGGGTCGCGGAACCAGTTGGCCCAGATCACGCCCTCGTCGACCAGATCGCAGGGAATCGCATAGTCGGCCACGCGCTGGCGAATCCGCCCGACCGCTTCGGTGGTGAGCTTGAACAGCGCCTGCGCTTGCGCCTCGCCCAACTGATCGAGCAATGACTGTTCGCCCAGTGAGTAGCCGGCGAAGACAAAGCCACCGTTGCGACCGGAGGCACCGAAACCGATCTGCTCGCGCTCCAGCAGCACCACGTCGCGCACGCCACGCTCGGCCAGGCCCAGCGCCGTGTTCAGTCCCGCAAAACCGCCGCCGATGATGGCCACCCGCGCATGCTGCCTGCCTTGCAGCGGAGCAAAGCTTGCGTACGGCGTGGCCGTGGCTCGGTAGTAGGACGTGGCCTGGGCTGGCGACATGAGGGGTAGACATCTCGTAGGTGCTGCTGAGACAGCGAGCATAGCGCAGCGTTCCGGGTGCCACCCGTGCACCTACTCGACCAGTCCGACCGTGAGCGGCCGCTGGTCGCTGCGACCGTGATCGTCGACCACCCGCACGCTGTAGCTGCCCGCCGCCTGCGGCTGCCAGAACAGCGACTCGCCCGGCGCACTGCGACCCACATAGGCATCGTTGACGAACCAGTACAACGCATGCGCGTCGGCATCAGTAGTGGCCACAAAGGCGATGCGCTCCTGCCCGAGCTGGGCCAGCCGCATCGCATACGTGCTGCCACGCAGCGGTGAGGTGATCTGTGGCGGATCGCCATCGGGCATGCCGGCATCCCGGCAATCGACGTTCAGCGGTGGCTTGCGACGCGGCATGCCGGCCTGCGCAAACACATGCTGCAGGTCGGACGGCCAGAACTCGTAGACCTCGACATGGGTACGCTTGCCGGCATACGGCGGGCACGCCGGCTGGCCGCTGGCGTCGTCGATCACCACCGGTCGGTGCACGTTGCTGACGCGGATCGGCGACTTGCCCGGAATGAACCAGGTCATGCCCTTCTGCGGACACCACTGGTTCGGCAGATCACCACTGGCCAGGCATATCTGCACGCGCTTGAGGTTGGCCGGCATGTGCCGGATCGGCTCGGCCAGCTGCGGGCGCTCGGCGCGCACGGCGTCGATGATCTGGAAGAACAGCGGCGCCGCGGCCTCTGCACCGACGAAGGCGGGATTGCCGGTGCTGTCGAAATTGCCCAACCACACCACCAGCACGTAAGGACCGAAGCTGCCCGCCGTCCACGCGTCACGGAACGCCCAGGACGTGCCGGTCTTCCAGTACACCGGCAGGCGCGAAGGTTGCGCACCGGTAGTCTCGTCCGGCCGCGGGTTCTTGCGCAGCATGTCCATCACCATGAAGCTGGCTTCGTCGCTGAGCAGGCGCGTGCCGGCGACCTGTGGCTCATCGGCGAGCAGGCGCAGCGGCTTCAGTTCACCGCGGTTGGCCAGCATGGCGTACAGGCCGGCCAGTTCCTGCATGCTCACTTCACCACCGCCCAGTACCAGGGCGAGACCGTAGTGCTTCTCGCTGGCCATGCGGCTGATGCCGGCATCGCGCAGGAACTGGTAGAGGCTCGGTTGCTGCAGCTGCGAGGCCACCCATACCGCGGGGATGTTGCGGCTGCGGATCAACGCATCGGTGGCAGTGATCGGGCCGAGGAAATGGCCGTCGAAATTCTCCGGCGTATACGGACCGAACGAGGTCGGCACATCGCGCAGCACGGTCTGCGGATGCAGCACGCCCTGGTCGAAACCCAACGCATAGATGAAGGGCTTGAGGGTGGAACCGGGCGAACGCTTGGCCAGCGTGCCGTTGACCTGACCCTGGATCGTGCGGTCGAAATAATTCGCCGAACCCACCATCGCCTTGACGCCCATGTCGCGCGTATCGACCAGGATCGCCGTCGCGTTGCGGATGCCGCGCGATCCGTTGTGGGCAACGTACTGGGTGATCTGGCGTTCCAGCGTGTGCTGCAGATCCAGGTCGAGCGTGCTGGCCACACGCTGGTCGCCGGCGTCGCCTTCGATCTGCCGCTTCGTCAGGATCTGCTCCACCGCATGTGGCGCCTCGAACGGCAACTGCGACAGCGGACGAAGATTCAGCGGCAGCGCGAACAGCGGCTTCAGCGCAGCGTCCTTCGGATGACGGCGCAACCAATTGGCGTAGAACCGGTTGCGCGATGCCGCCAGTCGCGGATTGATCAGGTGGTCGGCAGCGGCGCTTTGCAGTCGTCGCGTCGGATCCTGCGGAATCACCGCCAGGGTCAACGCCTCGGGCAGACTCAGCGCACTCGCCGGCTTGTTGAAATACGCCAGGCTGGCCGTGCCCACGCCCTCGACATTGCGGCCATAGGGCGCGGCATTGAGGTACGCCTCGAGGATTTGCCGCTTGGAATAGAACAGCTCCAGCTGGATGGCCCGGGCGATCTGCCGCAGCTTGCCCAATGGCGAGCGTGTATTGAGCTGCCACAGCAGCCGCGCCAGCTGCATGGTGACCGTCGAGCCGCCTTGCGGATTGCCATGGCGCACGTAGGTGATCCATGCACCACGCAGCAACCCGTACGGATTGACGCCGGGGTGCAGCCAGTACCAGCGATCCTCGTGCAGCAGTACACCGTCGACCAGTTGTGGCGAGATCTCCGCCAGTGGCACCCATAGCCGATAACGGTCATCACTGGCCAGGGTCAGCCGCAGCAGTCGGCCATGGTCGTCGTAAACCGCGGTGGAGGAAGGCTGCCAGTCGCGCAGCGACGGATGCGGCCACAGCCGGCAACCCACCAGCACGGCGATGATCAGCAAGATGCCGACCAGCCAGTTCTGCCAGCGGCGCAACCACGCCAGCATGCCGCGCGACAGGCGATTGAGCGAAATGGACGGGTTCATGGCTGGCTTTCGTGGGCGCCGGTTCGACGCCGGCATGCTCCCCGCGGGAAGCATGCCGGCGCAAGCTACGGCTTGCTCACCACGGTCAACGTGCCACCGCCCGGCGAGCGCGCCTGCACGCTGCGGTCGTACATCGACTCGCCATAGGCCGGCGGCACGATGAAGGTGCCGGCATTGCTGGCCTTGATGCGATAGACGAACTCGCGCACGTCCGGCGTCGCCGTGCCGTAGATCACCACGCGATCCTCGCGGATGTCGGCGTAGTCGGGCTGCCAGGTGGACGTGGACAGGCCGATCGGCGAACGCCATGCCACAGGCTTCACTTCGCTGTCGGCGCCGTTGTCGGCATCGGCCGCCTGCTGACCGGTGAGCGGCGGTGGCGGTTCGATGACCGGTTCGAAACCACCCGGCAGCAGGTCGACGATCGCCACGTTGCCGACGCCCTGATCACCGGTAGCGCGGATCTTCACATGGACGTCCATTTCCTCGCCGACGTCGATCCTGTCGAGCGGCTTGCCGTGGCTGTCGGTGTACTCGCGTACGATCTCGATGCCGTCCTTGATCGCCTTGTCCGGCACGTTGCTGTCGTAGCCGCCCTGGCTGGTGACGCGCCACGCCGGCAGCTTGCTGCCGTTGGTGAAACGCACGCGTGTCGCCGCAGCGTCCCAGCTGCCGGCCTGCACCAGGTTGGCCTGCAGCGCGGCGATCGACCTTGCGCTGCCATCCGCATGCACTTCGTCGATGCCCAGCTTGTCCAGCCCGCCGGCACTCTGCGCAGCATAGGCATCCAGCGCCAGTATCGTCATCGACGAGGACAAGGTGTTGAACTGGTTGTGCGCCAGCGGCCACACGATGTTCTCCATCACCTGCGGCGAGAGCGCCCTGGCGCGAGTCGGGAAATACTTCGACAGCAGATAGAGCACGCTGGCGTCGCGCGTCAGCGGATCGTAGTAGTAGCTGTAGACGTAGCTCTCCTTCGCCAAGTTGCGCTCGAGCGCCTTCTGCGGGCCGGCGATCAGCTGGTTCGCTTCCTTGTCCTGCTTGAGCAGCTCGTAGGACGCGGCCAGCCATGCGGCGGCAAGGTCGTTCTTCCAGTCATTCGGGAACGCATCCTGCAGGCGTTTCTGCACCGCCGCCAGGTCGTTGGTGGTGACGTTGCCCTGCCGCGTCAGCAGATACACCGCATAGGCGCGCTGGCGCAGTTCGTCGAGCGAATCCAGGCTCTCGTCGGCAGCGAGTTGGTGCAGGTATTTGTTGCCGGCATCCAGCATGTCCTTCGGCACCGCAACGCCGCGGTCATGCGCCTCCAGC
The DNA here is from genome assembly GCF_050026815.1 of Rhodanobacter ginsengiterrae. Classification (NCBI taxonomy): domain Bacteria; kingdom Pseudomonadati; phylum Pseudomonadota; class Gammaproteobacteria; order Lysobacterales; family Rhodanobacteraceae; genus Rhodanobacter; species Rhodanobacter ginsengiterrae. Next base: position 65,220 of record NZ_JALBWO010000052.1, read on the forward strand.
AGGAAGTGCATCGCATACGCCGACACGAACGGTTCGGCATCCGGCGTTGCGCTCCACACGCCGAAGCCACCCTGCCCGTTCTGGCGCGAGTGCAGCACGTCGAGGAACTGCGCCAGTGCCTGGTCATTGGCCACTTTCCTTTCGCTGACGGCGGGTTGCAGGGCCTGCGCGAACAGCGGGGCCGCCGGCCACTTTGCCACCACCAGCCGCGGCATCGCGGCGCTGACCAGCTGCTCGCTGCAGTAGTTCTGATAGTTGACCAGATACGTGGTCAGACCCTGCGCCAGCACGATCGGCACGGTGGAAAAGGCGGCATCGCGGGAGGCGTAGGCGTCGTAAAGCTTGCGCAGGTTCGGCAGGTCTTCCTGGCTGCCTGGCGCAACACGGCCGACATCGATCCGGGTGCGATAGGCCGAAGCCGGCCGCACCGAAAGATCCACCGCCTGTTTCGCTGATTTGCCGCCATAGCCGGCGCTGAAAGCGAGATGGCCCGAGCCCAGCACCTTGGTGGCCTTGACGTGGAATACCACCACGCCTTCGCGCAGCTCGCCCAGGGTCAGGCTTTGCGTGGCGCTGCCGATGACCTGCAATTGCGGTCCGGTCTTCAGCGAAACCGCCACCGGCACCTGCCTGCCGTTCAGACCGGTGAGGTTGTTGGCCACGCCGACGCTCACCTCGGCTTGATCGCCCGGGGCCAGCGTGGTCGGCACGTTCGGCGACAGCACGAAATCGCCGCGTACGGTGGTCGAACCTTCATACGTGCCGATGCGATCCGGCGATACCGACATCGCCATCACCCGCAGCTTGCCGTTGAAGTAGTCCGGCACGGTGTAACTGAAGTCCTTGTCGCCATTCACGTCGACGATGCCGGACCAGTACACCACCGGCTTGTCGCGCTTGCGCTTGAAAGGATTCAGCTGGCGGCCGATCGCGCCGTCGGCGTCGCCGCCCGGTGCCGCCATCGCCATCAGCTTTTCGAAGTCCGGCAGGATCAGGTCGAGGATCTGCGAAGTACCCACTTCCAGCATGCGTTTGCGGAAGAAGAACTTCAGCGGGTCGCCCAGCTTGTAGCGCGCCACCTGCAGGATGCCTTCGTCCACCGCGAAAACCACCGCCCGCGTCGGCTGGGTCGAATGCAGCTTGAAGGTCACGGTTTCTCCCGGCTTCACCAGCGCCGGAGCATCGACGGTGATCGGGTTGCGCCGCGCATCGAGGTTCACCGAGAACGGCACCACGCCGTAGCTGAGCGGACTCATGAACACCTCGTCCGAGGACGGGTCGCGGATGTACTGCACGTTGATGTAGCCATTGCCCTCGAAATCCGCGGGCACCGTGATGTGCTGCACCGAGCTGGTGGTGTCGGCGTGGAACCACGCGTGTGCATAGACCCTGTCGCGCTCGATGGTGATCAGGCCGCTGCCCGCATACGGCGCGCGGATCGCGATCTCCACCGGCTCGCCCTGCGCGTAGTCCGGCTTGCTGAGGTTGAGCTGCAGCTCGGCATTGCGGTCGAGCGAACGGGTGACGTTGGCATTGCCGGCTACCGCGTATTCGATGCGGTTGACCTCGGTCCGATCGGCACGACGGATCACCAGCGCATAGTTGCCCGGCTTGTCGGTGGGCAGCGGGTAATCCATGCCGGCCGCCGGAATCGCCAGCGGCTGCTCGCTGAGCGGAATTTCCTTGAGCTTGGATTCGTACTTGTAGACACCCGAATCCTGTTTGGTCAGCACCGAAACGTAACGGCGTTCGATCAACTGTGCCTTCAGGTCGTTCAGGGCAAACGCCTTGGCCTGCGGATTGATCGCGACCAGGTGCACCGTGCGCGGGCTGTCGCGGCTGATGTAGTCGAGGTTGTCGACGGCCTTGTAACCGACCAGCCAGTCATTGCTCGAAACCAGGGTCTGCGCAGCGGCAGCCACACTGCGCCCGCCTTCGGCCTCGTATGCCTTGCTCAGGAAGTACAGCTGGTAGGTGGCATCGGCGTACTTCTTCAGGTCCAGGTCGAATTCGGCATGGCCCTTGTCGTCGGTCTTGCCATCCTGCAGGGACTCTTCGTAGCCATCCCTGGCGCGGCGCACGTCGTAGAAGTGGTAGTCCGGCCAGCTGTGGAAAGCCGGCCATGCCGGTCGCAGGGTCAACGAAGCTTCGACACGACGATCCGCGGCCGGGGTGCCGAACAGGTTCTGCACATCGACGATGCCCTTCAGCTGCTCGGGCTTTACCCAGCCTTCCGGCGCCTGCTGCGACAGCTTCGCCGCGACCTTCATGCGGTCAGGCAGGAATTCCTTCACCTGCACGGTGGTGGTACCGATCTGTGCGTCCGCCTTGCCGTCCCTGACGATGTGGAGATTCACCGTCCAGGTGCCGGTGGGCGCGGTTTCGGCGGGAGTGTAGTCCAGCTCGCCGAAGCCGGACGCATCCATCGTCAGTGCCTGCTGTTTCACCGTGACGCCGCGGGGGTCGACGATCTCGGCCTGCAGCGGGATGCCTGCCACGTTGCGCGACCAGCTGGCCGCACGCACGATCAAGCCGATATGGAACAGATCGCCCGGACGGTAGATGCCACGATCGGAAAACAGATAGGCGGAGAGTTGACCCTGGCTCGCCGCATTGGGTTCGCCACCGATGTCGAAACGCGAATAGTCGAGCTGGCGATCGCTGCCCTCGATCGGCAGGAAGGAAAGATCATCGCCCTTCCTCACTACGTACATCACCGGCTTCTTCTCGCGCTGCAGGCCCTTGAAGGTCGGGAAATGCACCACGCCGTCAGCGCTGCTGGACTGTGTGTAGAGCGTCGATCCATTGACCGCGAGCACCGCGACGCTGGCGTCGACCACCGGCTGGCCGCTATGGATCGATTGCACGAACACATCCTGGCTGCCGTCGAGCGAGCGCTTGACCAGCATGCCGAGATCGGTGACCACGATCAGTCGCGTATCGGTCGGCATCGGGGATTCAGCGGGCTCATCGCTGTCGCTGTCATTCCCCGAAGTCCCGGGGTCGTCGCTGGCACCGCTGTCACTGGTCGCGACGGACGTTGCTGCACTTGCCGGCTCGTCGCCTGCTGCGGGGGCGGTGCCTTGAAGCGCCTTTGCCCTGGCCTTCGCTGTCGCCGCCGCTTTCTTCGCTTCGACCACCGGGTCGTAACCGGACAGATGCAGAAGGAACACGCCGCGCTTGCCTTGCTTCAGATACTGGCCAAGGTCGACGCCCTCGTAATGTGCCTTGCCCGGGTCGGCTTTCGGAAATGCCGACTTCTGCTCGAAGCGCTCGACGATATGGTCTTCGCTGAAACCGTAGACGAGTTCGGGATGGGTGTAGGTGCCCTGATTGAGGCTCACCAGGTGCTGCAGTTGATCGGGCAGCACGCGACCGATCTCCAGCTGCATGCCGGGCATGTTGCGCGACACCACCGAAATCCGCTTGCTGCCGCTCAGCGACAGCAGCGAGCCATCGGCCATGAAACGCAGCAGCTTCGGATAATCCGGCACGCTGAAGGTCTGCGCTGTCGGCTTGCCCAGCACGTAGCCGCCAAACGACTTGAGCCCGGCGCCGACGCGCACATAGACCCGCTGGCCGGGTGTGGCGTGGTACTTGAAACTCTGCAGTTCCGCGTAGTCGTTCTCGGTGGGCACCAGTGCCAGCGACAACGGCTGCGACTGGCGCAGGACAGCTTCGCTGACTTCGGAAACGTCCCATGCATAAGGTGCGTCGTCGCCGGACTGGTCCGCGCCCACCTTGTGCCTGGGCAGGATCCAGGCCTTGGTCAATCCGGCCAGATCGCCGCCGCGAACGCTGCCGCTGACATTCGTCACCAGCACCTGCTCGGGTTCGTACCTGTCGTTGTCGACCAGGGTCGGGCTGATGTCCTGGATCGTCAGGCTGTAGAGACCGGGAACACGCACACTGGTCTGCAGCGGATCGCGGGTGCCGTCACCACCGCGCGAACTGCGCACGCCATCGCCCAGCTTCAGCAACACCGCGCCATCGTCCCGTGGCAGGGCCAGCGGCTGCGAATGCACCCAGGCGTTGAGCTTGAATGCGTCATAGGTGACGGTGAATTTCAGCGGTGTGCCGAACTTTCCATCCTTGTCGGCCAGCGCGATCGCGATGCGCTTCTCGAATTGCGCGGCGTCCACCGGGTAGTTGAAATTGACCGGAATGATGGTCTTCTTCGCCGTGGGGTCCTGCGGGTCCTGATAGAACTCGCCGTTACCGAAGATCGCTGCGAACGTCGGCAAATCGAAAGTCAGATGATCATCGGCCATCAGCACATGCGGTGCGAAAGCCTGCACCACATCGAACTGCACCCTGACATGCACGCCAACCGGCCAGTCCTCGGCCGGCACGAAGCGCAAGGTGTGGTCGTCGAGCCAGTTCCATTCGCCCTTGAGTGCAGGCTGCATCACGATGCCCTTGCTCACCACCTTGCCGACCAGTTCGATCGGGGCCGCGGAGCGGGAAAAAGCGATCTCCAGCGGATGGATGGTGACTTTCGGATTGCCGTCGGCCTGCGCCGCGTATTCGGTGATGGCCGGCGCCTTGACCTCGAAGGTAATCCGTTCAGGCTCGACCGGCCGTGGCCGATGCTGGTACCACTGCCAGCTGAACCATCCCCCGACCAGCAGGAGCAGCACGGCGAACAGCCCACCGGCAAACTGGCGCGGGCGACGGCGGATGGCCGCGCCAGTGGCGGAGGCCCACCCGGGTGCCGTCCAGGAAACATTGCCGATAAGCAGCTGCAGGATCGACCCGAGCAGGTGAACCAGGCCACGCACCAGGCGCACCGGCAACATCAGCAGAAACCGCAGCAAATCCATGATGCTTCCCGACCCCCATCCATTGACGAACCCGACGATGCCGGATTCGGACACGACTCGCCGCAAGCCTGCATGAGGCAGGCATCGGCGATGTCGAAAGATTTCCCCAGACCATCCTGCGCGCCAGCCATGGCAAAACGCGGCGCTGATTCTGACATGTCGCGGGTAGCCGAGGCAGACTGGCCCGAAAAAGAGCAAGCCGGCATCTGATGGATGCCGGCTCGCCTGGCCGCAAGTGAACCTGAAACTATCTTTGGACGACCAACGCGGTCAGAGTCCGGCGGCGAATTCGCGTACCACCGAGGCCAGCTTCGGATCCTGCATCGCCATGTGCATGGTGGCGCGCACCAGACCGGCCTTGTTGCCGCAATCGAAACGGGTGCCTTCGAAGCGATAGGCCAGCACCCTGCCCTGCTCTTTCAGCAATGCCTCGATCGCATCGGTAAGCTGGATCTCGCCACCCGCCCCCGGCGTGGTCTGCTCCAGCAACTGGAAGATGCGGCCAGGCAAGACGTAACGACCGACCACCGCCAGGTTCGATGGCGCGTCGGCGGGCTTGGGTTTCTCCACCATGTGACGGATCCACGCACTGCGCTCGTCGACCGGCGTGGCATCCACGATGCCGTACTTGTCGGTCTCGTTGTGCGGCACTTCCTCCACCGCAATCACGCCGGCCTGCCGGGCATCGGCCAACTCGGCCATCTGTCGCAGCGCACCTTTGCCCGTACCGATCGCGCCGTTCCAGATCAGGTCATCGGGCAGCACCACGCCGAACGGTTCATCACCGACGACAGGCTTGGCGCACAACACGGCATGGCCAAGGCCGAGAGCCTCCGGCTGGGTCACGAAGATCGCCCGCACATGCCGCGGCAGGGTGCCCTGCACCAGCGCCAGCAATTCATCCTTGCCCTTTTCCTGCAGCTTCGCCTCCAGCTCGTAGGCCTTGTCGAAATAGTCCGCGATGGCATGCTTGTAGCGGTTGGTGACGAAGATCAGCGTGTCGGCGCCGGCATCCACCGCCTCGTCGACCGCATACTGGATCAGCGGCTTGTCCAGAACCGGCAGCATTTCCTTGGCCACCACCTTGGTCGCCGGCAGAAAACGCGTGCCGAGTCCGGCGACGGGAAACACCACTTTGCGCAGGGGCTTGCTCACTCACTGATCTCCGGGTTGGCACGACGGATCGACACCACGTTGTCGGGCTGCGCCGATTCGCTCCAGCGGAACGAAGGCAGCAGGCTGGACACGCAGCGTCGAAGTCCATCTTCATCAAATGCATCGACCGCTTCGGCGGCCTTCTGCAACAAGGCTTGCAGCAGATCCCACGACACTTCGCGATGCTGCGCCAGGAAGATCTTGGCGTGGGCAGTCGCGCTGTAATTTTCCAGCGGGTGGAACAATTCCTCGAACAGCTTCTCACCCGCGCGCAGACCGGTGTAGACGATCGGAATTTCGCTGCCAGGCTTCTTGCCGGCGAGCCGAATCATCTGTTCGGCAAGGTCACGGATCTTCACCGGCTCGCCCATGTCGAGCGCGAAAATTTCGCCACCGGCACCAATGCTCGCCGACTGCAGAATCAGCTGACAGGCCTCCGGAATGGTCATGAAATAGCGTGAGACCTCCGGGTGCGTCACGGTCACCGGGCCACCCGCACGAATCTGCCGACGGAACAGCGGCACCACCGACCCGGCTGAATCCAGCACGTTGCCGAACCGCACGGTCATGAAGCGCGTAGCGGTCTGCGCGTCGAGATTCTGGCAATAGATTTCCGCAACACGCTTGCAGGCGCCCATCACGCTGGTGGGGTTGACGGCCTTGTCCGTGGAGATGAGCACGAAGCACTCGACACCCGCCTCGCGCGCGGCATCGGCAACCACGCGGGTACCCAGCACGTTGTTGTTGAACCCCGAGCGCAGTTGTCCCTGCAGCATCGGTACGTGCTTGTAGGCGGCGGCATGAAAGACCACTTGAGGACGCAGATCGGTGAACGCCTTGCGCATTGCTGCCTGATCGCCGCAGGAGGCAAGGATGCCGTCGAAAATCAGCTCGGGGAAATCCGCGCGCAGTTCCTGGCCGATCCGATACAGGTTGTATTCGCTCTGCTCCACCACGGCGAGTGACTGCGCGCCCAGCCTGGCCACTTGCCGGCACAGTTCCGAGCCGATCGATCCGCCGCCGCCGGTGATCAGCACGCGACGTCCACTGAGCGTCTCGCGGATTGCGGTCCAGTCTAGTTCGACGGTGTCACGGCCCAGCAGGTCCTCGATCGCCACTTCCTTGATCTGGTTGAACTGGGCACGACCGGCGACCACGTCCTCCAGCCGGGGCACCGTCCGGTACGGCAGGTCGGTGGCATCACAGAGCGCAACCACCCTGCGCATTTCGGTCGTCGAGGCTCCTGGCAATGCGATCAGCAGCATGTCCACCGCCGCCTCGCGCGCCACTTCGGGCAGCTGTTCCAGTCGGCCAAGGATCGGACGTCCGTTGATGCTTGCGCCACGCAGGCTGGACTTGTCGTCGACAAAGCCGACCACGGCGTAGCGCTTGTCACGATGAAGATCACGCGACAGCACCTCGCCGGCGCGATCGGCCCCGACGATCAGCACGCGGCGCACGCTCTGGTTCTGCAGCAGGTCGTTGCGGCTGTCCTTCCAGTAGCGGTAAGCCAGCCGCGGACCACCCAGCAGCAGCGCCAACAGCAGTGGATAGAGCACCAGCACGGAGCGCGGCACGCCCTCCAGCCGGTCGTACAGGAACAGCGCCACGCCGATGGAAAAGGACCCGACCAGCACCGCACGCACGATATTCCACAAGTCGGGCAGGCTGGCAAAACGCCACACGCTCTTGTACAGCCCGGTCCAGCGGAAGATCAGCCCCTGCACCAGCAGCACGATGGGAAGTTCGAGCAACTGGAAGCTGACCACCTCGTCGGGCTTCAACGCGTAGCGGAACAATTTGGCGATCCACCAGGCGAGCGCGGCCACCATCAGGTCGTGCAGCACGACGGCGATGCGCGGATGGATGAAGCCGACTAACTTACGCAACGACATGACGTACCTTGTGCAAATGGCGCCGCAGACAACGGCGCTTCAGGACCAGCCACGAAATCGACGCCACCACATAAACCGCCATGGCAAGCGGCAGCGCCACCTGCGGATGACTGCAGGCCAACCAGGCCGATGGCGCGGCGACCAGCAGATTCCAGCCCAGGTAGATGGCATCGGCTTGCGCATGGGTTGCCCCCCGACGCACCAACCATTGATACAGATGTTCGCGGTGGGCAGTGTACCAGCGCCGTCCGCGCCACATGCGTGTCAGCAGGGTCAGGCTGGCGTCCACCACGAAGGCCGAAGACAGGATCAGTGCTGGCCACAGCAAGACCGGCGCAGCCTGCCACAGCATCGCGCTGAATGCGAAAACCAGCATACCCGTACTGCCGCTGCCGACGTCTCCCATGAAGATCCTGGCCGGCGGGCGGTTGAACCAGCCGAAGGCCGCCATCGCCACGGCCAGCATGGCCGTCGCCCTGGCCAAGGCGGGCTGGCCAGCGACCCATGCCAGGAGGGCCAGGCCGGCGCCCACGAAAATCACCTGCTGCGCCAGCATGCCGTCGATGCCGTCCATGAAGTTGTGCAGGTTGGTGCTCCACACCCCACCGATGAGCAGCAGCGGCAGCCACCACCAAGCCGTGCCGGTGGCCAGCAGGCCCGTCGCGAACAGGCCAATCCCGGTCAATTGGGCCAGCAATCTTGGCAAAACGGGCAGCGAGCGGTGGTCGTCCCACCAGCCCGCCACGGCGACCAGCAGGAAGCCGCCGACCAGCCCTGCCGTCACGCTGTGCGGCCAGGCGCGGGATCCACTGGAAAGTGCGCCGGGCAGGCAGATCAGCAGCGCGACGACCACGCCAATGCCACCACCGCGCGGCGTGGCGACATGATGTGATCGACGTTGCCCCGGCAGGTCCAGCATGCCGCGTCGATGGGCATAGCCGATCGCGCCGCGAACGACGAGCAAGCTGATCAGGTAACTGGACAACAACCATCCGATGGTCATGGACATCCGTACGTCACTCGCTGGCTACACCATGGATCGGCCGGATCGTGCTCCAGCTCTTGCAGCTGGGGCATTGCCAATGATGCGCCTTGGCGCCGAAGCCACATCGGCTGCAGCGGTACATGGCCTGCCCCTCGAGCAGCTTGCGGGTCAGGTCACGCAGGATCAGGAAGTTCTCGCGCGCCTCCCCATCGATCTTGTCCATGGTGGCGTCGATCAGGGCCATCAGTCCGCGTACCGAAGGACGCTGACGCAACTGGGTGGTGAGAAAGTCGATCGCCGTGCGCTCGCCGTCGCGCTCCTTGTAGAGATGGGCCAGTGCCAGCACCGGCGACACGCCGTGGTAGCGACCGAGCATCTCGCGCAGGAAGCTTTCGGCACGTTCCATCTGCTGCGAGCGGGCATAGCTGTTCAGCAGCGGTGGCAGGATCTCCGGAGCAAACGCGATGTCGGCATCGATCGCCGACTCGTAGGCCTGGACCGCCTCGACATGCTGGCCGTCCTCGGACAGCAGGCGACCGGTCAACATGAAGGCGCGCACGCACGCTGGTTGGCACTCGAAGGCCTGCCGCAGATAGTCGCGCGCTTCGGCTCGCGCTCCGTGCTGGCGCGACCGATCGGCCAATTCGCAGTAGAACTGGGCGATCATTGGCGCCTCGTCCTCGCCGGTCATCACTTCGAGACGTCGCGCGTGTTCAATCGCCTTGTGCCAGTCGCGCTCGTGCTGGTAGATCGCGATCAGGTGACGCAGCGCGGACGGCGCGTGCGCATTCATGGCGACCAGATCGCAGAACAGCGCCTCGGCACGATCCAGCAAGCCGGCCCGCATATAGTCTTCGCCCAGTTCCAGCAGGGCCACCGTCTTCATCGCATCGGTGAGTCCGGGCCGCGAGACCAGATGCTGGTGCAACCTGATCGCCCGGTCGACCTCGCCGCGTCGGCGGAACAGGTTGCCCAGGGCCAGATGCGTCTCGACCGTGTCACGGTTGTATTCGGCGAGCTTGAGGAAAACCTCGATGGCCTTGTCCTGCTCTTCATTGAGCAGGTAATTCAGGCCTCGGAAATAGTCCGACGACAACGCGCTGACTTCAGCGCCGGATCGGCGCGCGCCGAATTGACGGGAAGTCCACCATCCCAGCGCGAAAGCGGCCGGCACCAAGGGAACCAGCACGGGCAGGAGATTCATGGCTTGGCCGACAGCTTCTTGTCCGCGCGCAATTGCCGGCGCTGCTGGCGACGCTGACGTGTACTGACGCCCAGCCAGGCGGTCAGTCCACCCAGCAACCAGCCGATCACCACTGCCCCAAGCAGGGCGGCCCCCTTGGGCAACTGGAACTGTGCAAAGCCCAGATCGTAGCCAACAAGGTCGGCGTTTAGCGCGCCGAGCACGATGCCGGCGGCGACGAAGGTCAGCAGGATGATGATGGCAAGCAGTCGCATGGAGCGACTTTACCCGATTGATCATGACTGGCACAGGCGGTGTTGACGATTCGTGCGGAGACGATTCATGCATATCCGGGGATCATCGCGAACGACGGGCAAAAAGAAGGCAGGACCGACTCGCGTCGCCTGCCTTCGATCAACTCTTCCGCCGATCCACCAACCTGGTCAGGCAGTTTCCTGCTCCTGATCCTGGTTGACGCGCTCGCGCAATTCCTTGCCCGGCTTGAAATGCGGAACGTGCTTGCCGGGCAATGCCACGGCTTCGCCGGTCTTGGGATTGCGCCCCATGCGCGGTGGCCGGTAGTGCAAGGCAAAACTGCCGAAACCACGCACCTCGATCCGCTCGCCATGAGCCAGTGCATGGCTCATCTGCTCAATGACACTCTTGACGGCCATCTCGACATCGGCGAACGCAAGGTGGGTCTGACGCCTGGCCAGCGCCTCGATCAATTCGGATTTAGTCATGGGCCCCAATGTCCGTGACGTGAAACAGCGGAGCGGCAGTGCGCCGCCCCGCTGTCAGACTGATGCAAGCGATCAATCGGCCTTGTTGAACTGCTCCTTGAGCAGCGCACCAAGCTTGGTCGTGCCACTGGCGGCCGAGGAGTAATCCACCGAGGTATCCGGTGCATCTTCCTCGTCCTTGGCGCGAATCGAGAGCGCCAGCTGGCGACCCTTGCGATCCATGCCGGTGAACTTGGCTTCAACCGCGTCGCCGACCTTCAGATGCAGCGTGGCATCCTCGATCCGCTCCTTGGCGATGTCGTTGGCACGCAGGTAACCCTCGACGCCCTCGCCCAGATCGATCACCGCACCCTTCGCATCGACTTCCTTGACGGTGCCGTTGACGATGGTGCCGCGCGGATTCGCCGCCATGAACTGGCCGAACGGATCCTGCTCCATCTGCTTGATGCCGAGCGAGATGCGCTCACGCTCCGGGTCCACTGCAAGCACCACGGCCTCGATCTCGTCGCCCTTCTTGAAGTTGCGAACCAGATCTTCGCCGGACATCTGCCAGGAGATGTCGGACAGGTGCACCAGGCCGTCGATGCCGCCGTCCAGGCCGATGAACACGCCGAAGTCGGTGATCGACTTGATCTGGCCGGAGACCTTGTCGCCCTTCTTGTGCATCGCTGCGAAGGCTTCCCACGGGTTCGAGCGGGTCTGCTTGATACCCAGCGAGATGCGGCGACGCTCCTCGTCCACGTCCAGCACGGTGACTTCGGTCTCGTCACCGACCTGAACCACCTTGGCCGGGTTGACGTTCTTGTTGGTCCAGTCCATCTCGGACACGTGCACCAGGCCTTCCACGCCCGGCTCGATCTCGACGAAGCAGCCGTAATCGGTAACGTTGGAAACCTTGCCGAACAGGCGGCTGCCGACCGGGTAGCGGCGGGCGATGGCGACCCACGGGTCGTCGCCCAGCTGCTTCAGGCCCAGCGAAACGCGGTTGCGCTCCTTGTCGTACTTCAGCACGCGCACGTCCAGCTCGTCGCCGACGTTGACCACTTCGGACGGGTGACGCACGCGCTTCCACGCCATGTCGGTGATGTGCAGCAGACCGTCGATGCCGCCCAGGTCCACGAACGCGCCGTAGTCGGTGAGGTTCTTCACCACACCCTTGACGACGGCACCCTCGGTCAGGCGCTCAAGCAGCTGCTCGCGTTCGGCGGAGAACTCGGTCTCGACAACGGCGCGGCGGCTGACCACCACGTTGTTGCGCTTGCGATCGAGCTTGATGATCTTGAACTCGAGTTCCTTGCCCTCGAGGTAGGTCGGCTCGCGCACCGGGCGCACGTCGACCAGCGAACCGGGCAGGAACGCGCGAACGTCCTTGATGTCGACGGTGAAACCGCCCTTGACCTTGCCCGAGATCATGCCCTTGATGGTCTCTTCCTTGTCGAACGCCTGCTCGAGGTCGTCCCACACCATCGAGCGCTTGGCTTTCTCGCGCGACAGCTTGGTCTCGCCGAAACCGTCTTCCAAAGCTTCGAGGGCTACCTTCACCTCGTCGCCCACCTGCACTTCCAGCACACCGTCTTCGCTCTTGAACTGCTCGATCGGGACGATGCCTTCGCTCTTCAGGCCAGCGTTGATCACGACGACGTCATTGCGGATTTCCACAACGATACCGGTGACGATGGCGCCGGGCTTCAGCTTGGAAATAGCGCCTTGGCTCTGTTCAAACAGTTCGGCAAAACTTTCAGTCATGTTGATTCCATAGTGGGAAAGGATCGTGGTTCATTGCGCTGGAATGGTTGATGCGCGAACTTCGGATCCACCGGTTGAGGGTGTATGGGGGGTTCACCTGGAACCGTCCGCCATCACCGTTGGCCAAAACCCCTGCCGCGGCAGGAGCACGAACGCCGCCAAGCAATCCGCTCAGGACCGCACGACGGCAAATACTTTCGCAACGACCTCGTCGATGCCCATGCCGGTGGTATCCACCAGCAAGGCATCAGCGGCGGGCTTGAGCGGCGCCACGGCGCGCGATGCATCGCGGCTGTCACGCGCCTCAATTTCGTGCTGAAGGCCAGCAAGTGTAACGCTGAGTCCCTTTTCCTTCAACTGCTTATAGCGTCTTTTCGCCCTTTCGGCGGCGCTGGCGGTGAGGAAAACCTTGAAGGCGGCATCCGGAAAGATCACCGTACCCATGTCGCGTCCATCGGCAACCAGCCCCGGCGACTTGCGAAACCCCAGCTGCAGCGCCACCAGGGCCTGCCGCACGGGGGGCATCGAGGCAATCGCCGAAGCCGCTGCGCCGGCCGTTTCCGTACGCAACTCGTCGGTCGCGTCGTGACCGTTGACGATCACCCGGGTCTCGCCGCCATCTGCAGCTGCACGAAACTGGATTTTGGTGGACTGTGCGCAGCGGGTCACCGCCTCCTCGTCCGACAGGTCGAGTCCGGCCATGCCGGCGGCATAGCCCACGGCGCGATAGAGCGCCCCGGAATCGAGCAGGCGCCAGCCCAGCCGTTCGGCGACCAGCGCGCTGATGGTGCCCTTGCCCGATCCCGATGGTCCGTCAATGGTGAGTACGGGTGCGGGGGCATGGCTCATGGCGGGATCCTGGCTGAACGGCAAAGCGGGCAGTTTAACGCGTTGACCCCGTTCCGGACGCGTGCTATCTACCCCTCCCACCCTTGTACAAGCGACATCTGGCTGCCTCATGACCGATCTTCGCAACGAGTTCGAACAGGCAGCCAGCGACATCCAGCGGCTGGCCAGCCGCCCCGACAATGACACCCTGCTGAAGCTGTATGCCCTCTACAAGCAGGGCTCGGAGGGCGACTTGAAGCGCACCCAGCCCGGTTTCTTCGACTTTGTCGGCACCGCCAAGCACGAGGCCTGGGCGCAGTTGAACGGTGTTGCCGAAGAAGAAGCGATGCGTCGCTACATCGCACTGGTACACCAACTGCTGGCCTGAGTTCGACGTCCGACCTGCAAGACGCTTGCATTCCGATAGCGAACACCGGCACATTCATACGATCGTTTGAGCCGCTCGTGGATCGCATGAACTATCCCCATCTGTTTGCCCCGCTCGATCTGGGCCACGTCACCTTGCCCAACCGCATCCTGATGGGCTCGATGCACACCGGGCTGGAAGACAAGGCCAGTGACTACGACAAACTGGCTGCGTACTTCGCCGAGCGGGCTCGTGGCGGCGTGGGCCTGATGGTCACCGGTGGTATCTCGCCAAGCATCGAAGGCTGGCTGAAGCCGTTCGGCGGCCGGCTCACCATGCCCTGGCACAAGCCGCGCCATCGCAAGCTCACCACCGCCGTCCATGCCGAGGGCGGCCGAATCTGCATGCAGATCCTGCACGCCGGTCGCTACGGTTACCACCCGTTGTCGGTGGCGCCTTCGAAGATCAAGTCGCCGATTACCCCGTTCACCCCGCGCGCGCTCTCGGCGCGGGGCGTCGAGCGCACCATCGACGACTTCGTGCATTGCGCCAAGCTGGCCCGGGAGGCGGGTTACGACGGCGTCGAAGTCATGGGTTCGGAGGGCTATCTGATCAACGAGTTCATCGCCGCACGGACCAACCAGCGCAGCGATCGCTGGGGCGGCGATGCCGCTCGTCGCATGCGCTTCCCGGTCGAGATCGTCCGTCGCACGCGTGAAGCCCTCGGGCGGGACTTCATCATCATATATCGACTGTCCATGCTCGATCTTGTCGAAGGCGGCCAGGACTGGGATGAAATCGTCACGCTGGCCAAGGGCATCGAAAGCGCCGGCGCCAGCATCATCAACACCGGCATCGGCTGGCACGAGGCGCGCATCCCGACCATCGTCACCAGCGTGCCACGCGCCGGATTCGCCTGGGTTACGCGGAAACTGAAGGGCGAGGTGGCGATTCCCCTGGTTGCTACCAATCGCATCAACATGCCCGATGTGGCCGAGCGCATCCTGGCTGGCGGCGAAGCGGACATGGTGTCGATGGCACGTCCGCTGCTGGCCGATCCCGCCTGGGCCAACAAGGCCAAAGCCGGCCGCAGCGCGCGGATCAACACCTGCATCGCCTGCAATCAGGCCTGCCTCGACCATGTGTTCCAGAACCGGCGCGCCAGCTGTCTGGTGAATCCGCGCGCCTGCCATGAAACCGAACTGAAGATCGAACCGGCGCTTACCCGCAAGCGCATCGCGGTGATCGGTGCCGGCCCCGCCGGCATGGCCTGTGCCAGCACCCTGGGCGAGCGCGGCCATGCGGTGACCCTTATCGATCAGGCCAGCGAAATCGGCGGTCAGTTCAACTACGCCAAGCAGATTCCGGGCAAGGAGGAATTCCACGAGACCCTGCGCTACTTCCGTCACCAGTTGCAGGACGCCGGGGTCGAGGTGCGACTCGGCCAACTGGCGGATGCGGCTTCATTGCGCGAGGCCGGCTTCGACGAAGTGGTCATCGCCACCGGCATCACGCCGCGTCAGGTGAGCTTTCCCGGCAGCGACGATCCGCGCGTGCTGAGCTACCTGGACGTGCTGGCCCGTCACCGGCCGGTAGGCGCGCGCGTCGCCATCATCGGCGCCGGCGGCATCGGATTCGACGTGGCCGAATTCCTGGTCGAGCATCCGCCCTCAACCACCACCGACGTGACCCGCTGGACCCGCGAATGGGGCGTGGACATGGATCTCCAGCAGCGCAGCGGCCTGCAACCCTCGCTTCCGGAGCCGCCGGCACGGCAGGTGTGGCTGCTCCAGCGCAGCGAGGGGCGACCCGGCGCGCGGCTGAACAAGACGACTGGCTGGGTACACCGGGCCACGCTGAAAGCCAAGCGCGTGACCATGCTGGGCAAGGTTGGCTACGAGCGCTTCGATGATCAGGGCCTGCACATCACGCTCGACGGCAAGCCGCAGACCCTGCCGGTCGACCACGTGGTGATCTGTGCCGGTCAGGAACCGAACCGGGGACTGGCGGACGAGCTGATCGCCGCCGGTGTCACGGTGCACGTGATCGGTGGTGCCGATGTAGCGGCAGAACTCGACGCCAAGCGTGCCATCGACCAGGGCACCCGCTTGGCCAGCAAGATCTAGTCCGGATGCGGAGGACGGTTTTGCCGCCCTCTTCCGCTGACCAGGTGCCGACACGGCGCTGGCGGAGCTGCCCGTCATCCAGAACCTACATCCTCACGGAGACTGCGACCGGCGACCAACGCGCCGAGCCTTGCACGCAGTCGACAGACGACAAGCGCGCTGCAAGGCAGCGCGCTTGTCGTCATGCAAAAGAAAGCGCCCCGCAGGGAAGACGCATCAACGTGGGTTCAGGGGGGGAGTTGAACCGGACGTCGTATTTAGCGTCGCTGCGGGGCGGGGGCCGCCGCCACTAGGGGGGAGGGGAAGTGGCGGGACGGCGTCATTTTATGATCGACCGAATAAAGTATCTAATATATATTTAGTGCCCCGGTAATTTGATAACGCTATATGTTTGATCTTCGCCAGTTGCGCTATTTCGTGGCCGTGGCCGAGGAGCTGAGCTTCACCCGTGCCGCGCTGCGCCTGCACTTGTCCCAGCCGCCGCTATCCCAGCAGATCCGTGCCCTTGAGGAAGATCTCGAGGTCCGCCTGCTGGAACGCAACAAGCGCCATGTTGCGCTGACCGAACCGGGCCGCGTGTTCCTCGATCAGGCAAGGCAGATTCTGGCCAAGGTCGACGAGGCACGCAGCCAGGTCTCGGCCGCCGCCGCAGGATATACCGGCCAGCTGCGATTGGCCTACAGCGTCTCGGTGTCGTTTCATCCGGCGCTGCCGCAAGCTCTGCTCCGCTATGGCCAGGTCGCCCCCAGGGTCAGTCTGCAACTGAGCGAGATGTACACCGAACCGCAGTTCGCCGCCCTGCTCGGCGGCCAGATCGATGTCGGCTTTGTCCGCGACGAGCCCACCCATCCCCAGGCGACGCGCAGCTTGCGGCTGACGGTGATCGACCGCGAGCCCTTGCTGCTGGCACTTCCCACCGGCCACCCGTTGGCCGGACGCAGCAGCCTGCACCTGGCCGAAGTCGCTGGCAATGCGTTTGTCTCGCAACCGCGGCAACTGGTCGCCACACTCTACGACCGGCTGGTGAAGCTGGCCACGCGAGCAGGCTTCCAGCCGACCATCATCCAGCATGCCCAGCAGGTCAACGGCCTGCTGGCGCTGGTTGCCGGCGGCCTGGGGCTGGCACTGGTCCCGGCCAGCATGCGGGTTGTGCGCCTGGCGGGGGTCAGCTACGTACCGCTGGAAGACGCTGACGCCTATTTGCTGTTGGCATTGGCGTCGCGGGTGGATGACACCTCACCGGTGCTGCAACAGTTCCTGACCACCGTTGCCGAAAGCGCCAACACGTCGGGCTTGTGATAAGGCCTTCAAGTGGTTACCATTGCGAGCTTACTTTATTCTTTTGTGTCAGGAGCTGGCCGTGAAGGTGCTTAACTCTTTGAAGTCCGCCAAGTCGCGGCATCGCGACTGCAAGGTTGTTCGCCGTCGCGGCAAGGTGTTCGTGATCTGCAAGAGCAACCCCCGTTTCAAGGCTCGTCAGCGCTGAGTCATCGCGCAACGAGGATGCGAAGAAGGCCGCGCAAGCGGCCTTTTTTTGTGTCCGACATCCCGCGGGTTCCGGCGTCGCCGCCAGCGGAACCCGCGATGCGCTCACTCGTAGCGCACGTCGATGATTTCGTAGTGCTTGACGCCGTTCGGCGCGGTGAATTCGAAACTGTCGCCGGCACTCTTGCCGATCAGTGCGCGGGCGATCGGCGACGACACGGCGATCAGGCGCTGCTTGATGTCGGCCTCCAGGTCGCCGACGATCTGGTAGGTCACGGCGGCGCCGCTGTCCTCGTCTTCCAGATCCACGATCGCACCGAAGACGACCCGCTTGCCGGGGTTCAACTGCGTCACGTCGATCACTTCGGCGGTCGACAGCAAGGCCTCCAATTGCGCGATGCGGCCCTCGGTGAAGCTCTGCAGTTCGCGCGCGGCGTGGTACTCGGCGTTCTCCTTGAGGTCACCGTGGGCACGTGCCTCGGCAATTGCCGCGATGATGCGCGGGCGGTCGGTCGACTTCAGCCGGTCGAGCTCGGCACGCAGACGCTCGGCACCGGCTTTGGTGATGGGGGCACGACTCATGCGCTGAGCTCCTTGTGCAATTCCTGCAGACTGTGCACTTCGCCGTCGCTGTGGAAATCCAGCGAGTGAACGAGCGCACGCGCGCCTGCCACGGTGGTGGAATAGGTGACGCGATGCTGCAGAGCCTCGCGCCGGATCGAGAACGAGTCGGCGATGGCCTGCTTGCCCTCGGTGGTATTGACGATGTAGGCGATCTCGCCGTTCTTGATCAGGTCGACAATGTGCGGGCGTCCTTCCAGCACCTTGTTGATCCGCTCGCAGACCACGCCATGTTCGGCCAGATAGCTGGCAGTGCCTGACGTCGCCACCAGATTGAAACCGCGGGCGATGATCTCCTTCGCCACCGGCAGCAGCCGCTCCTTGTCGCCGTCACGCACCGACAGGAAAGCCTTGCCCACGGTGAGCGTCCGGATGCCCGCAGCCTCGTGGCCACGAGCGAACGCCGCGCCGAAACTGCGCCCCACGCCCATCACTTCGCCGGTGGAGCGCATTTCGGGACCGAGGATCGGGTCGACGTTCTGGAACTTCAGGAACGGGAAGATCGCCTCCTTCACCGAGTAGTACGCCGGGATCACCTCGCGCGTCGCGCCGAGGCTGGCCAGCGAACGCCCGGCCATGACCCGCGCCGCCACCTTGGCCAGGGAAACACCGGTGGCCTTGGACACGAACGGCACGGTACGCGAGGCGCGCGGATTCACTTCCAGCACGAACACGGTGTCGCCCTGGATCGCAAACTGGGTATTCATCAGCCCGATGACCTTCAATTCCTTCGCCATGGCCGTGACCTGGCGACGCAATTCATCCTGGATCTGCGGGCTCAGCGAATACGGTGGCAGCGAGCAGGAGGAGTCGCCCGAATGGACACCGGCTTCCTCGATGTGCTCCATGATGCCGCCGATCAGCACGGTGCCGTCGGCATCGGCGATCACGTCCACGTCCACCTCCACCGCGTGGTCGAGGAAGCGATCCAGCAGCACCGGGGAATCGTTCGAGACTTTCACCGCATCGCGGATGTAGCGCGACAGGTCGGCATCGTCGTGCACCACTTCCATCGCGCGGCCGCCGAGCACATAACTGGGCCGCACCACCAGCGGGTAGCCGATCTCGCGCGCCAGGGCCAGTGCCTCGTCGGCGTTCCGGGCGGTGCGGTTCGGCGGCTGCTTCAGGCCGATCTTCTCGATCATCTGCTGGAAGCGCTCGCGATCCTCGGCCAGGTCGATGCTGTCCGGACTTGTACCAATGATTGGCACGCCGGCCGCTTCCAGCGCACGCGCCAGCTTCAGCGGGGTCTGCCCGCCGTACTGCACGATCACACCCTTCGGCTTCTCGACATGCACGATTTCGAGTACGTCTTCCAGCGTCAGCGGCTCGAAATACAAGCGGTCGGAAGTGTCGTAATCGGTCGATACGGTTTCCGGGTTGCAGTTGATCATGATGGTTTCATAACCATCCTCGCGCAGTGCCAGCGACGCGTGCACGCAGCAATAGTCGAACTCGATGCCCTGCCCGATCCGGTTCGGGCCGCCGCCGAGCACGATGATCTTTTCGCGGTCAGTCGGGTTGGCCTCGCACTCTTCCTCGTAGGTCGAATACATGTAGGCCGTGCTGGTCGCGAACTCGGCCGCACAGGAATCAACCCGCTTGTACACCGGGCGCACACCGAGCGTATGGCGCAAATGACGCATCGAGGCTTCGTCGGTATTCAGCAGTTCCGCCAGGCGTGCATCGGCGAAACCGAGCCGTTTCAGTTCGCGTATGCGCGGTTCGTCCAGCGCAGTGATGCCCTGCGTCACGACTTCCGCCTCGGTCAGCACGATGTCCTCGAATGCAGCAAGGAACCAGGGGTCAACCCGACTGAGGTTGAACACTTCCTCAAGGGAAAGCCCGGCGCGAAACGCATCGGCCAGATGGAACACGCGATCGGGGCGCGGTTCGCGCAGCTCGCGCTTGAGCGTAGCCAGGCCATCGTCGGCGCTGATATCCAGGCCGGTCGGATTGAGGCCGGTCTTGCCGATCTCCAGCCCGCGCAAGGCCTTCTGCAGCGACTCGTGGAAGGTGCGGCCGATGGCCATCACCTCGCCGACCGACTTCATCTGGGTGGTCAGGCGTGCATCGGCCGTCGGGAACTTCTCGAAGGCGAAGCGCGGAATCTTGGTGACCACGTAATCGATCGATGGCTCGAAGGAGGCCGGGGTAAGACCGCCGGTGATGTCGTTCTTCAGCTCGTCCAGCGTGTAGCCCACCGCCAGCTTCGCGGCGATCTTGGCAATCGGGAAGCCGGTGGCCTTGGAGGCCAGCGCGGACGAACGCGACACGCGCGGATTCATCTCGATGACCACCACGCGGCCGTCCTCGGCATTGATGCCGAACTGCACGTTGGAGCCGCCGGTATCCACGCCGATCTTGCGCAGCACCGCGATGGAAGCATCGCGCAGGCGCTGGTATTCCTTGTCGGTGAGGGTTTGGGCCGGAGCCACGGTGATCGAGTCGCCGGTGTGCACGCCCATCGGATCGAGGTTCTCGATCGAGCAGACGATGATGCAGTTGTCCGCCGTGTCGCGAACCACTTCCATCTCGAATTCCTTCCAGCCGAGCACGGATTCCTCGACCAGCACCTCGCCCACCGGCGACAGCTCCAGGCCGCGCTTGACGATCTCCTCGAACTCCTCGCGGTTGTAGGCGATGCCGCCGCCGGAGCCGCCCAGGGTGAAACTGGGCCGTATCACGGTCGGGAAACCGACCTTGGCCTGCGTCAGCAACGCCTGCTCGAAGGTACGCACAATCTCGGCTTTCGGGCATTCCAGCCCGATCTCCGCCATCGCCACGCGGAACAGCTCGCGGTCCTCGGCCATGCGGATCGCTTCGCGCCTGGCACCGATCAGTTCGACGTTGTACTTCTCCAGCACGCCGTTGTCGGCCAGATCCAGCGCGCAATTCAGACCGGTCTGTCCGCCCATGGTCGGCAGCACGGCATCCGGGCGTTCCTTGGCGATGATCCGCTCCACCGTCTGCCAGTTGATCGGCTCGATGTAGACCGCATCGGCCGTTTCCGGGTCGGTCATGATCGTGGCGGGATTGGAGTTCACCAGGATCACCCGGTAGCCCTCTTCCTTGAGCGCCTTGCAGGCCTGCGCGCCGGAGTAATCGAATTCGCAGGCCTGGCCGATCACGATCGGACCGGCACCAATGATGAGCACGCTCTTGATATCGGTACGCTTAGGCATGCGTGCGGGCCTCCTGCATCAGGGTCGCAAAACGGTTGAACAGATAGCCCATGTCGAGCGGGCCCGGGCTCGCCTCGGGGTGACCCTGGAAGCAGAACGCGGGCCGATCGGTCAGCGCAAAACCCTGCAGCGAGCCGTCGAACAGCGAAGTGTGGGTGACCCGCACATTGGCGGGCAGCGTGGCCGGGTCCACGGCAAAGCCGTGATTCTGCGAGGTGATCAGCACACGGCCGTCATCGTGATCCTTGACCGGATGGTTGGCGCCGTGATGGCCGAACTTCATCTTCACCGTCTTGCCGCCGAGCGCCAGACCCATCAACTGATGGCCGAGGCAGATGCCGAACAGCGCGACCCTTGCGTCGAGGAATTGCCTGGTCGCTTCGATGGCGTAGTCGCAGGCCGCCGGATCGCCCGGGCCATTGGACAGGAACACCCCGTCGGGCTTCATCGCCAATACCTCGGTGGCTGGCGTCTGCGCCGGCACCACGGTGACCTCGCAGCCTTGCTCGGCCAGCAGGCGCAGAATGTTCAGCTTGGTGCCGAAGTCATAGGCGATGACCTTGAAGCGCGTCGTCGGCTGGTTGAACGCAGCCCGATCCAGGTCGTACACGCCCTGGTTCCAGACGTAGGATTTGGCGGTACTGACCACCTTGGCCAAGTCCATGCCATTCAGACCCGGGAAGGCACGCGCCTTGGCCAGCGCCGCCTCGGCGTCGACCTGCGCGCCGGCCATGATGCAGCCGGCCAGCGCGCCCTTGTCGCGCAGGATGCGAGTCAACCGGCGGGTGTCGATGCCGGCAATGGCCACCGTGCCGTGCCGCTTCAGGTAATCGGGCAGACTTTCGGTGCTGCGCCAGTTGCTGGCCCGGCGCGGCACGTCGCGCACGATCAGTCCGGCGGCATGCACAGCCGTGGATTCGACGTCTTCGGCGTTGATGCCGGTATTGCCAATGTGGGGATAGGTCAGCGTGACGATCTGGCGCGAGTACGAGGGATCGGTGAGGATCTCCTGGTAACCGGTCATCGCGGTATTGAAAACGACTTCGCCAACGGTTTCGCCGGTGGCGCCGACGGCGTGACCATGGAACACGCTGCCGTCTTCAAGGGCCAGCAGAGCAGGAATAGGCATACGGTAACCGCCTTTTTGATGCAGCAAAATCCGCAAGCCGCACGACTGCTGGCTTGTGGAGCTTGTGAGGGAAAGGATCTGGGCGGGTGGAAATGATAAGTGGCGACGTGGTTTCTGTCCACCTCGCGGCTCACCCATTCCCGCGACTGCGCGCTCTTCCGGTCGCGCGGGCAGCGCTACACTAGGCCACATTTTGCCGGAGAACGATGTCCCATGAGTGCTGTCGTCCTGCTTGATCCCGCGCGTCTCGATCGCCCGGATACCACGGTGCAGCACGATCCTTTCCCGTTCATGGTGGCGCATGGCCAGTTGCCGGATGAAGCGCGTGGTGACCTGGAGCGCGATTTTCCCAGGTACGCCAGCGCCGGCTTCTTCCCGTACGATCCGGTCGACTGCGGAGCCAGCGTCAACGCCCTGATCGAGAACATGACCGCCCCTGCGTTCGCCAGCGCGATCGGGCAGCGCCTGGGCATCGAGAACCTTGGCCGCTACCCCACCCTGGTCACGCTGTGCCGGCTGCTGAACAAGCGCCACGGGACCATCCACACCGACAGCAAGTCCAAGATCGCCACTGCGCTGATCTACCTCAATCCCCAGTGGCCGGACACCAGCGACGGCTGCCTGCGATTCCTGCAACGCATCGATGACATCGACAGCGTGGTCGCACCGGAGCTGATCCCCTTGTATGGGGAATTTGCGGTATTCAAGCGCTGCGAAAACTCCTTCCACGGCCATCTGCCCTACGAGGGCGAGCGACGTGTCATCCAGGTCGCGTGGTTGACCAGCGAGCAGGAAAAGCTGCGCAAGACCAAGCGCGGCAAGTTCTCGCGTGCGTTCAAGAAGCTGGTCGGCAGTCTGGACCGGAAGCTGGGCGCCGGCCGGGATCGCAACGCCTCGCATCGAGATTGAGCGCGCAGCGCCGATGTCGCCGGTCGCGCTGCACGCGGTTTTCGAGGCACTGGCTTACGCGATCGGCTTTCGCGCCTTCCTGTGGACGCGGCGTCGCCTGGCGCCCGCCGCCCTTGGTGACGATGACCATGCATGTGGTCTGGGTTGCCGTTGGCGCGATCGTCGGCGCCGCCATGGGCGCCAAGTTGTCGTTCTGGCTGGACGACCCACTCACCGCGTTTGCCGACTTCCCCAGCCTTCGCCACGTGCTGGAAGGCAAGTCGATCATCGGTGCCCTGCTTGGCGGCTTGCCGGGCGTGGAGCTGGGTTTACTGATGCTGCTGTTGCTGGTGGCCGCGTGCTTCGGCCTGATGAGCGGAATCAACCACTGGCCCGATGTACAGCGGAGGTTCGCCCGGCGACGTCAGGAAACGCCTGCGATCAATGATCGACCTTCCTCAACGCGGCGTGGCGATCACGTCATCCAGCTGCCAGGGGCCGGCCGCTCTGCCAGCCAGCCAGTACGCGGCGTGCAGGGCGCCTCGCGCAAAAATGGAGCGATCGGTCGCGCGATGTCCCAGTTCCAGCCGTTCACCCTGGCCTATCAGCATGGCATTGTGCTCGCCGACGATGTCACCGCCACGCACCACCGCAAAACCGATGCTTCCGGCTGACCGCTCGCCGGTGCAACCCTCCCGACTGTAGACGGCAGCGGCTTCCAGCGTCGTCGCACGCGCGGCCGCGGCGGCGTGGCCAAGCGCCAGCGCGGTACCGGACGGCGCATCCTGCTTGCGGCCATGATGCGCCTCGACGATTTCCAGGTCCCAGTCAGGCAAGGCGGCGGCGGCCTCGCGCAGCAATCGGGTCAGCACGGCGACACCGAGGCTGAAGTTGGCCGCGCGCAGGAGCGCGACCCGGTGGCCGGCATCCAGCAAGCGCGCTTCCAGCGCCGGATCGACGCCAGTGGTGCCACTGACCAGGGCAATGCCATGCGCCAGGCAGTGGTCCAGCGCCGGTACCAGCGCCGCCGGGCTGCTGAAGTCGACAGTCACGTCGATCGCCGGTGCCCGGCTCCAGTCGTGCGCATAACGCAAGCTGGTGGCCGAGCCGGCAAACACCTGCTGATCGTCCATCGCCGAACCCGGCGCCACCACCGCATGCACCAGCTCGAAGCGCTCGTCTTCACCGAGCAGGTCCAGCAACGCGCGGCCCATGCGACCGGAAGCGCCATTGAGCGCGAGGCGAACGGGAGGGGTCATCAGTGGCGCGCTCCAGTGGGTCGATCCGTACATGCTAACGCGCAGGCAGCCGGCCTCACGCGGTGACTTTGGACCAGAACTTCTTCACGCCATCGACCCAGCCATTCGCACGCGGTGTGTGCTTGCTGGCCTCGTTGCCGGCGAACGTGGCCTCCAGCGACGCCAGCAGCTCACGCTGTTGTTTGGTCAGGCGCACCGGCGTCTCCACCACCACCCGACAGATGAGGTCACCGTGGCGACTGCTGCGCACTGACTTCACGCCGCGCCCACGGAGACGGAACTGGGTACCCGTCTGGGTTTCCTGCGGAATGCTGATCGGCACCTCGCCTTCCAGTGTCGGCACCGGAAGCTCGGCACCCAGCGCAGCTTGCGAGAAGCGGATCGGCAGCTCGCAATACAGGTCGTTGCCTTCACGCTGGAAGATCGCGTGCTCGCGCACATGCACTTCCACGTACAGGTCGCCGGCTGGTGCGCCGGCTGGACCGGCCTCGCCCTGCCCGGTCAGACGGATGCGATCGCCGTTGTCGACGCCCTCGGGAATCTGCACCGACAGCGTGCGGGTCTCTTCGATCCGGCCCTCACCGTGACATTTCCTGCACGGCTTCTCGATCGCCTGGCCGGTCCCACCGCAATGCGGGCAGGCCTGCTGGATCGAGAAGATGCCGTTCTGCATGCGCACCTGGCCGTGACCGTGGCAGGTCTTGCACTTGCTGACCTTGCCGTCTTCCGAGCCGCTGCCGTTGCAATGATGGCAGTTGACCTGGGTCGGAACCTCGATCTGGCGGCTGACGCCGAACACGGCTTCCTCCAGATCAAGCTCCATGATGTAACGCAAGTCCGCACCGCGACGCGGGCGTCCGCGCCCTCCGCCACTGCGACCGAAGATGTCGCCAAAAATGTCACCAAAGATGTCACCCACGTCGCCGAAGCCGGCACCGCCGCGACCGCCCATGCCGTGCTCGAACGCCGCGTGACCATGCTGGTCGTACATCGCGCGCTTCTGCGTATCGGACAGCACCTCGTAGGCCTCCTTGGCCTCCTTGAACTTGTCCTGCGCTGCCGGGTCATCGTTGCGATCGGGATGATATTTCATCGCCAATCGCCGGAACGATTTCTTCAGCTCCGCCTCGGTGACGCCGCGTTCGACACCCAGCACTTCGTAATAATCACGCTTGCTCATCATGCATCCACACTAGCTATCTTGCGCCCCTGCAGGAGCCCATGCCCTGCCCGCATCAACACACAGCCCGCGCCGGGAATTCCCGACGCGGGCTGGTGCCATCGACCGTGCCGGCGATTACTTGCCGTCTTTCACTTCGGTGAACTCGGCATCGACCACATCGTCAGGCTGCGCCGAGCCGCCCGGCGCAGACTGCGCACCGGCGTCAGCCGAGCCAGCGCTCTGGGCTGCAGCCTGCAGGGCCTGAGCGGCCTGCTCCAGCTTCTCCACCTTGGACTCGATCGCCGCCTTGTCCTCACCGTCCTTGACCTTTTCCAGATCGGACAACGCGCCTTCGATGGCGGAAAGCTGATCGGCCGGCACCTTGCCGCCATGCTCCTTCAGTGCGCTGCGGGTGGCGTGCACCAGTTGATCGGCCTTGTTGCGGGTGGCCACCAGTTCGTGGAACTTGCGATCCTCTTCCTTGTTCGCCTCGGCATCGGCCACCATGCGCTGGATTTCGTCCTCGGACAGGCCCGAACCGGCCTTGATCTCGATCTTCTGCTCCTTGCCGGTCTTCTTGTCCTTGGCCGACACATGCAGGATGCCGTTGGCATCGATGTCGAAGGTAACCTCGATCTGCGGCATGCCCCGCGGCGCCGCCTCAATGCCCTGCAGATCGAACTTGCCCAGCGACTTGTTGGCGCTGGCACGCTCGCGCTCGCCCTGCAGCACGTGCACGGTCACAGCGGTCTGGTTGTCGTCGGCGGTGGAGAACGTCTGCGCCGCCTTGGTCGGCACCGTGGTGTTCTTCTCGATCAGCTTGGTCATCACGCCGCCCATCGTCTCGATGCCCAGCGACAGCGGGGTGACGTCCAGCAGCAGCACGTCCTTGACCGTACCGCCCAGCACGCCGCCCTGGATCGCCGCGCCAACAGCGACAGCTTCATCCGGATTGACGTCCTTGCGCGGATCCTTGCCGAAGAAGTCCTTCACCGACTCCTGCACCTTGGGCATGCGGGTCTGGCCACCGACCAGGATCACGTCGTCGATATCGGACACCCGCAGGCCAGCGTCATTCAGCGCGGTGCGGCACGGCTCGATGGTGCGCTTGACCAGCTCTTCCACCAGCG
This sequence comes from Rhodanobacter ginsengiterrae, assembly GCF_050026815.1. Classification (NCBI taxonomy): domain Bacteria; kingdom Pseudomonadati; phylum Pseudomonadota; class Gammaproteobacteria; order Lysobacterales; family Rhodanobacteraceae; genus Rhodanobacter; species Rhodanobacter ginsengiterrae. The sequence continues at coordinate 91,930 of NZ_JALBWO010000052.1, forward strand.
ATTCCAGCTTGGCGCGGGTCAGCTTGATGTTCAGATGCTTGGGGCCGGACGCATCCGCCGTGACATACGGCAGGTTCACATCGGTCTGATGGTTGGTGGACAGCTCGATCTTGGCGCGCTCGGCCGCATCCTTCAGGCGCTGCAGCGCCAGCGGATCCTTGCGCAGGTCGATGCCCTGCTCCTTGTTGAATTCGTCGACGAGGTAGTCGATGACGCGCATGTCGAAGTCTTCGCCACCAAGGAAGGTGTCGCCATTCGTCGCCAGCACCTCGAACTGCTTCTCGCCATCGACTTCGGCGATCTCGATTATCGACACGTCAAACGTGCCGCCACCCAGGTCGTATACCGCGATCTTGCGGTCACCGCCCTTCTTGTCCATGCCGTAGGCCAGTGCGGCCGCGGTCGGCTCGTTGATGATGCGCTTGACGTCGAGACCGGCGATCTTGCCCGCGTCCTTGGTCGCCTGGCGCTGGCTGTCGTTGAAGTAGGCCGGCACGGTGATCACCGCTTCGGTGACCGTCTCGCCGAGGTAATCCTCGGCGGTCTTCTTCATCTTCATCAGCACTTTCGCGGCGATCTCCTGCGGCGCCATCTTCTTGCCGTCGGAGGTCTCGACCCAGGCGTCGCCGTTGTCGTGCGCGACGATCTTGTACGGAACGATGTGCAGATCTTTCTGCACTTCGGCATCGGTGAACTTGCGGCCGATCAGGCGCTTCACCGCATAGAAGGTGTTATTCGGATTGGTCACGCTCTGGCGCTTGGCCGAGGCACCGACCAGCACTTCGCCATCCTTGTTGAAGGCGACGATGGACGGCGTGGTGCGATCGCCTTCCGAATTCTCGATGACCTTGGCCGACGTGCCGTCCATCACGGACACGCAGGAATTGGTCGTACCCAGGTCGATGCCGATGATCTTGCCCATGTGTAAGCTCTCCAGATTTCTTGGTGCGGCCCCCGCGGCCGCGATGGTTTTCAAATGGGGGTCTGCACGGGTGATTCAATGCCGGCAAGGCCCCGAATGCGAATTCATGCGGTTCGCCGGCATGCCGTTCAGGCAGGCGCCAGCGAGTCCATCGTTCAGTCCCTGGCCACCGCCACCAGCGCTGGACGCAACAAACGATCATTCAGCACGTAACCCTTTTGCAGCACGCGGACCACCGTCCCCGGCGCCTGTCCGTCGGCCTCGACCATGCTCACGGCGTGGTGACGCTCGGGATCAAGCGGCTGGCCCAGCGGATCGACCTGCGCCATGCCGTGGTTCTCGGCCACCTTGAGCAAGGCTTTCAAGGTCAGGCCGAGACCTTCGCGCATCGAGGTGAGATCGCCACCCTCGATCGCCAGACCGCTCTCCAACCCGTCGTAGACTGGCAACAGCTCGCCCAGCAGCTTCTCGTTGGCGAACCGGCGGGCCTGCTCCAGGTCGCGGTGCAGGCGGCGGCGCTGGTTCTCCAGCTCGGCGTGCTCGCGCAAGACGGTCTCGCGCAATTCGGCGTTGCTGGCTTCCAGTTCGGCCACGCGCGCCTGCAAGGCCTCCAGCTCGGCGCTGGCCAGATCGGCCGGATGGTCCTCAGCCGACACGTCGCCCGATGAACCCGGATCATTGTTCTGCATGTTCACTCCAAACGATTGTCGAGGCCGGCAAACCTGCCGACCGTCCCTATTTTGCGAGAAACCCCGCCTCCCGCAGCGGTTATAAGGTCATGGCAGCGCGATTCAAGGCGTCGCTGAGCAATCCGGCGGTGGCCTGCACCACCGGGATGACCCGTTCGTAGGCCATCCGGGTCGGCCCGATCACGCCGACCGCCCCCAGCACACGCCCCTGCGCGCCGTAGCTTGCGGTCACCACGCTGCAGCCATCGAGCGCGGTGAAACCGGATTCCTCGCCAATGAACAGGCGCATGCCCGGGGCGCGCGCGCAGACTTCCATCAATTGCAGCAATTCATTCTTCTGCTGGAACGCTTCGAACAGTTCGCGCAGTCGCTGCATGTCGGCCAGCTCGGCGTAACCCATCAGATTGGTCTGCCCGCTGACCAGCATGTCAGGGCCAGCCTGAGCGTCAGTGGCCGGGGCGAACGAGGCGGTCGCCAACTCGACCGTGCTGGCCAGCAACTGATTCAGCTCGCTGCCCGCCTTGCGCACCTCGGCCAGCAAATGGGCGCGGATATCGTCGACCCGGAACCCGACAAAATGGCTGTTGAGATAGTTGGCGGCGCGCTCCAGCTCGCCACCGCCAAGCGGCTTGGCCAGTTGCACGATGCGGTTCTGCACCTGGTTGTCGCTGAACACCAGGATTACCAGCACCCGGGCATCCGGCAGCGATACGAAGTCGATATGACGCAACGGAAAGTCGGCCTGGCGCGGCACCGTGACCACGCCGGCGAAGCGGGTCATCGCCGACAGCAAGGTGGAGACATTGCCGAGCAGGTCACGTGTGGTGGTCGGTCCAGGCGGCAGCTCGCGTTGCAGCCGGGCCATGTCTTCGCGGGGCAGCGGCTGCAACTCGATCAGGCTGTCGACGAACAGGCGCAGGCCGCGCGGCGTCGGCACCCGACCGGCCGAGGTGTGCGGCGAGGCGACCAGGCCGGCGTCTTCCAGATCGGCCATGATGTTGCGGATGGTCGCCGCGCTCACCTCAAGGCCGGAGGAACGCGACAAGGTGCGTGAGCCGACCGGCTCACCGTCTGTCAGGTACTGCGCAATCAGCGTCCGCAACAGGTTGCGTGCGCGTGCGTCGAGGTCGTGGCCGTGGCCGTGGTGGTTCGTCATGCTGTGTGTTGCAGTCCTTGAGACCACACAGAAATAAGGTCTGCGCGCTTGCCTTGCAAGTGGAACCTGTCCAGCAGGTCACACGCTCCCGCTACAATCCCGTCATTCCCTCATCAAGCCAGCCATGCTCACTTCGCTCTACGTCCGTCATTTTGCCGTTGTCGAAGCCGCCGAAGTCGCCTTTGGCCCGGGTCTGACCGTGGTCAGCGGCGAGACCGGCGCCGGCAAGTCGCTGCTGGTCGACGCCCTGATGCTGCTGACCGGTGCCCGCGCCGACAGCGGGATGGTGCGCGCCGGCAGCGATCGCGCCGAACTGGCTGCCGAATTCGATCTGACCGACCTGACCGAGGCCCGGGCGTGGCTGGCCCGGGAGGAACTGGACGAGGATGGCGGCTGCCAGCTGAGGCGGGTGATTCGCGCCGAAGGCAGCTCCAAGGCCTGGATCAACGGTCGTCCGGCCAACGCCCGTCAGCTCGGCGAGCTGGCTGGCATGCTGGTCGAGATCCATGGTCAGCACGAACACCAGGCGCTGCTGTCCCGTCCCCACCAGCTGGCCTTGCTTGACGCCTACGCCGGCCACGACGACCTGCTCGCGCAGGTGCGCGACAGCGCGCTGCAATGGCGCGAACTGGCCGCTCGCATGCGCAAACTCAGCGGCGGCGATGATCGTGAGCAACGCATCGAACTGTTGCGCCACGAAATCGAAACGCTGGAAAAATGGTCCCTGCCGGCCACCGAACTGGCTGAGCTGGAGTCGAGCCACAGGCGGCTGGCCAATGCCGGGCGACTGGCCGAAGGCAGCGCCGGTGTGGTCGAACTGCTGGATGGCGACAGCGAGTTCGCGCTGCGCCGTGCCTTGGTGCGGGCGCATGCGGAATTGGGCAGGCTTGCCGCGCTCGACGACAAACTCGCCCCCCTGCTCGACTTGCTCGACAACGCCGGCATCCAGCTGGCCGAAGCCGCCGACGGCCTGGCCCGATACGCCCAGGATGTCGATCTCGATCCTGAGCGTTTCAGCGAAGTGGACAGCCATCTGGCCCGCCTGCACGAGCTTTCACGCCGGCACCGACTGCCGGTGGTCGAGCTGCATGACAAGCTGGTCGCCTTGCGCAGCGAGTACGAAGAACTGGAAGGCGCGGGTGACGCGCTGGAAGCCCTGGCGGCGCAAAGCCAACGACTGCAGACGGCCCATGCGGAGGCAGCCACCAGGCTGAGTGAGGCGCGCTCGGCCGCTGCCAGTCGACTCAGCGACGAAGTCAGCACCTTGATGGGCGAGCTGGGCATGGCCGGTGGCCAATTGAAGATCGAGCTGGAGCGTGCGAACGTCACGGAACCGGATCCGCAAGGCCGCGAACGCTGCGAGTTCCTGGTCAGTGCCAATCCCGGCCAACCACCGCGTGCATTGCGCAAGGTGGCCTCGGGCGGCGAGCTGGCACGCATCAGCCTGGCCATCGAGGTCGCCACGCTCGGCAAGGACACCGTCGGCAGCATGATCTTCGACGAAGTCGATACCGGCATTGGTGGTGCGATCGCCGAGGTGGTCGGGCAAAAGCTGCGCGCTCTCGGCGCGCAGCGGCAGGTACTGTGCGTCACCCATTTGCCGCAGGTTGCCGCGCAGGGGCACGCGCATCTGCGGGTCAGCAAACACAGTGAAGACGACTCCACTCGCACCCGCATCGAGAAGCTTGATGCCGCAGGCCGGCGCGACGAGTTGGCACGCATGCTGGGTGGCCTGGAGATCACCCGGGAAACCAAGGCACACGCCAGGCAGATGCTGGAGCGTGCCCAGGCGGACTGAGCCGACGGACGTCCAATCAGCCTGCAGGCGTCAGCAGTCCTCGCTCGCTGGCCATTCGGTATAGATCCAGTTCCGAGCCGGCACCCAGCTTGCCCATCAGGCTGGCGCGATGGATGTAGACCGTCTTCTGGCCAATCCCCAATTCCGCCGCCACCTGCTTCGGAGTGAGGCCGCCGGCCAACAGCAGGAATACTTCGCGCTCGCGCGCGGTGAGGCGGTTGACCGGATCCAGGGCCTCATCCGAGCGACCCGCCCGTCGTTGACGCAAGTCTGAGCTCAGAAAGCACTCACCCTGCATCACGGCACGCAGACCGGCCACCAGTTCCTCCGGAGCAACGCCCTTGGTCACGTAACCGCTGGCACCCCGACGCAGCGCCTCGGACACGTACGGCTCGCCGTCATGCATGCTCAGCACCACGATGCGAGCCTGGGGGTGGACGCTGAGGAGATGCTCGATCAGCGGCAAGCCGCTGCCATCGGGCAGAGACAAGTCCAGGGCAACCAGATCAGGGCGCCAATGACCGACGGCCTCGACCGCGTCGTCGGCGCTGCGGCATTCGGCGACCACGTCGAGATCAGATTCCATCTCGATCAGTCTCTTGAAGCCCTCGCGAACGATGGCGTGGTCATCGACCAGAACAATGCTGTACATCGGCCTACTGTACACAGAGCCGGCCCCCTTCTGCACATTCGTCGATGGGTCGGGTACGGGCGCAAGGGCGAGCGCCGGCGCAAGGCACGCATGTAACATCCGTGCATGCACACAAAATCCCTGCATTTGCCCGACTCCGGACCCCTCATCGCCGCGGGCTATCTGCTGCTCTGGCTGCTGCTGTGGTCTACCGTCCAACCGTACTGGATGCTGCCTTACGGCCTGCGCTTCGGAACCTTGCTGCTCACGCCGGTCCGCTACTGGGGCTGGCTGCTCGGCGCGGAGCTGACGGCAACCACCGGTATCGCGCTGGCGCATGGCATGCCGCTGGGTTGGCTGGGATTTGCGATCAACGAGATTCCCGAGCCGCTGGTCATGGCCGGCGGTCTTTGGTTGCTGCGCCGATTCAACCTGCATGCCAGCCTGCAGAGCCCCCAGGAGGTGACCCGCCTGTTGCTTTCGGTAGTACTGGTGGTTGCCGCCACGACGGCGGTCGATGCGGCCTTGCTCGCCTTGGTCAGCACACCAAGTTCTCCCGAATTGATGGCGCGCATGCTGGGCGAAGAACTGCTCAGCCAGTACCTCGGCATTCTCCTGATCGTGCCGTTGATGATCATGCTGTTGCGCACGCGAATCGAGCAGCGCGCCTTGGCCAGCCTGGTCATGGACGGGCTGCTGGTGATGCTGCCTTCGATGATGATCCTGCTGGTGTTGTCCGAGCAGGCCGCGCCGCAACCGCAATTCGCCCGGGTCCTTTCACTGGCTCCGGTGCTGTTCTTCGCTTTCCGCCATGGCTGGCGCGGGGCCAGCCTGGCGATGCTGATCACCAGCCTGGGCTTGACGCTCGTCGACCAGCACCTGGGGCACGCACCCACGACGGCAGCCGCCTACCTGTTCCTTGCGGTGGCGGGCACCGGCGCCCTGATGCTGGGTTCAGCAACGGATGCATTGCGCCGCAGCAGCGCGCGGGTTGCCGAGCAGAATGTCTACCTGGGCGCCGTCAACCGCCGTCTGGATCAACTGGCTCACCAACTGCGTGACGCCGCCCGCGGCAATCTGCAGGCGGACGAAAACCAGCGTCGTCATCTGGCCGCCGAACTGCATGACGAGCTGGGCCAGAACATCACGGCGATCCAGACCCACGTCAAACTGGCGCAGGCGCGCCTGCGTCAGGCGGGGATGGAAGACATCAGTGCATCGATAAACACCATCCTCGCGCACATGCGGCGAGCCCTGCATCGGCTGCTCGATGACTTGCGACCCGCTGTGCTGGACGAATTCGGGCTGATGCGGGCGCTCGACGAAGGTCCGATTCGCGACCTGCTGAATGCCGCGGGGATGACATACCACACCCAGTTGCATGGCGACCCGCGCTTGCTGGATGACGATACGCGCACCGCGATCTACCGGCTGGTACAGGAAAGCGCGACCAACGCGGTCAAACATGCCAAGGCCAGCGAGTTCAGGCTGCGCCTGCGTATCGGCGAGCGCCAAGGCATCGCCGTGGCGCTGCTGGACCTGCGCGACGATGGCGCAGGCCTGCCCAGCCGACTGCCCCGCGGCGGTCGCGGACTGCAAGGCATGCGCGACCGCGTCACTTCGCTGGGCGGGCAGTTTCGCCTGAGGCCGGCCGCCGCCGGCGTTCATCTACGCATTTTGCTGCGAAGCAGCATCAACTCTGCCGAGGGATGACCCCGGACTAGGAATTTTTCCGATACCGCAAACGTGAAGCTCTCGTTACGATCGGTTCATCGATGTGGGGGAGCCGCCATCGCAAGATGGCGGATCAGGGTTGCCGTGGGGACGGTGGCCCTGAAACAACGGCAGGATGCCGTTTCGCCGCTACCTGGCGGAGTCACGAAGCAAGCGCGAGCCATTCGCCTTGCCGATCGACAGGTAGGGGAGCAGCCGCGGGCGGACAGGAGTCCTCCTCGCGGCTTTTTTATGCCTGCGATCCGCCTTTAAGCCGCAGGCCGTGACCAGCAATGGCCCACCAGTGAGCATTTCAGCTTTTGCGGGCGCGGCTCTTGGGTCTGACGTAAAGCACAAGGTTGTGATCTTCGATCACATAACCGTGCTTCGCGGCGATCTCGTGCTGGAGACGCTCGATCTCCTCGCTGACGAACTCGATGACCTTTCCGCTGTCCACATCAATCATGTGATCGTGGTGCTTGCCCCGATCAAGTTCGTAGACGGCCTGACCACCCTCAAAATTGTGTTTGACGATGATGCCCGCTGCCTCGAACTGGGTAAGCACCCGGTAAACGGTTGCCAGCCCGATGTCTTCCTGATGGGCGAGCAGTTTCTTGTAAACATCTTCGGCACTGAGGTGCTGCACGCCTTCTTCGTCGAAGATCTGCAAGATGCGCATGCGCGGGTGCGTTACCTTGAGGCCGACCCTGCGCAGTTCTCTGGTTTCCTGTTCCATGCCTCACTCCCGCACACGGCGATCTTGAGCCGGTAGTGTATCATCCGACACCTTTACGATCCGGACGCAACAAGCATGCAAAAGCTGATTACCCTGCTGGTTTTCGCCATGCTGGCGCTTTCTGTCGCCGGCTGCCACATCGTCTACAAGCCTGACGTGCAGCAAGGCAACCTGCTCGACAAGAAAACCGTGGATCAGCTCAAGCCCGGCATGACCAAGCACCAGGTGCTGGTATTGATGGGCACGCCGTCGGTCACCACCCCGTTCGACCAGAGCCGTTGGGACTATGTGTCCACTTTCTCCCATCGTGGCGCCGCCATGAAGGTGCGCACATTCACGCTCACTTTCAACAACGACACCTTGGTGCGTACCGAAGGCGATTTCTTCGCGCAGGACGCCCAGCAGTTGGTCAAGGACAGCAAGAAGTACAACGCAGGCTATCCGGCGACTGAAACCGAAGGTGACAAGAGCACTTCGCCCGACGACAAGAAGAACGATGGTGGCTTCGGACAGGGCAGTAACGACGGTCATTGACGGGGTTGCCCGCCACATCCCCGGCTCAGCGGGCACGTCGTCGTCGCGCCTCCATCGGGTCGAGCAGCAAGGGACGGTACAGCTCGATCCGGTCGCCTTCACGCAAGACGTGATCCATCGTCACCTTGCGTGAAAATATGCCGACGCGTGCGGCATCGATCGTACCCTCGGGAAGCATATCGGCAATCCCTGACGCTGCAATGGCCTGCTTTACGGTGGCGCCCGGAACAACCCTGGTCTGTCGCTGCTCGACGTGATCCGAGCCCACGAAGACCACCTCAACGCGGATCGTGGATTCAGCCATAGACGCGCTCTGCCTCGCGACAGAAATCATCCACCATGCGTCCGGCCAGGCCCTGGAAACCCAGCTTCAGCGCACTGCCACCGAGCCGGCCGGCATAGTCGAAGTCGAGCGCAAAGGCGATCTTGCAGCCTGCATCGCCAAGAGCGACAAAGTCCCATACCCCTTCGAGGCTGCGGAACGGACCATTGACCAGATCCATCTTCAGGCGCTGTGGCGGATCAATCGTATTGCGCGTGGTGAAGCTCTGGCTGAATCCGGCGAACTTGAGATCGAGTCGTGCCACCAGCACATTCTCCGACCGCTCCAGAATCTCGGCACCAGCACACCAGGAGAAGCGCTTTGGGTATGCTTCAACCTCATTGACCAGGTCGAACATCTGCGTCGGCGAATATTTCACCAACGCACTGCGACGAATTTCGATCACGACAAGCCTCGATGGTCTTTGCATTCATCCATGAATGCGAGAATCAACAAGCAGCCATCCACGGCTGCACATTTCAATGAGTCCGTTTCCGCAGGGAAAGGGCCAAGCACTGGGTGAAGCGCCCGAGTTTAACGGACATGGCCAAGGCAAAGGACAAGGACAACAAGGGAGGCGGAACCATCGCGCTGAACAAGCGCGCCCGTTTCGAGTACCACATCGACGAACGCTTTGAAGCGGGCGTTGCGCTGCAGGGTTGGGAACTGAAGGCGCTGCGCGCGGGACGCATCAATTTCGGCGACAGCTATGCGGTGGTGCTGAAGAATGAGATCTTTCTCGTCGGCACTTCGATCCCGCCATTGATCAGCGCTTCCACCCATGTCATCGCCGAAGACCGGCGCACCCGCAAGCTGCTGCTGCATCGCAAGGAAATCGATCAGCTGGTAGGCGCCGTCGAACGCAAGGGCTACACCCTGGTGCCGACCGCGATGTACTGGAAGGGCAACAAGGTGAAAGTCGAGATCGGCCTGGCTCGCGGCAAGCAGGAGCACGACAAGCGGGATACCGAAAAGCAGCGCGATTGGCAGATCGAAAAGCAGCGCACCATGCGTTCGCACAATCGCGCCGCCTGAATTCGGCATGATCTCAAGAAAAAACCCCCGATCGCTCGGGGGTTTTCTTGTTGGTGGAGGTGGCGGGAGTCGAACCCGCGTCCGAAGGCGTTAAATGCCCGGATCTACATGCTTAGCTCACCGTTCGATCTCGTTCCGCGACAAGTACGGTGGGCAAAACGCACCGCGGAACCAGCCTGATTGATTTGACCTAGAACCGCCAGGCGGCAGCGTTCGGCGATCTCATGATAATGACCCTACACCGACAAGCATGAGCACAAGTGGGTTCGGGGCTTACGCCTTAAGCGGCGAGAGCGTAGTTGTCGTCGTTGGCAACTATGAGTTTGCTGCTGGATTTACGAGGAAAGCTGCCCCCTCGGCATGCACCAAGTCATCTCACTACCCCCGTCGAAGCCAGGACACCCCCGGGGAAATCGATATGACCGTCGCAGTATATGGGGGCAACGTTCGCAACGCCAATGCCCGTGCAAACAAATGACTTCTGCCTCAGGTACGCCATGCAGTCCTTGATCTCGATCAAGCTGGTGTTGTTAGGTCATTCATGCAACGTCTATACTTGGTGGCTTGCAAGATCCCGTATCCGTCGCACTCGTGGGAAAGACCTCGATGACTCGATTGCATTTGCTTGGCCTGGTTGTGGCCACTGCCCTGTTCGCCACGGTGAACGTCCATGCCGAAGGCGACAAGGCCGCCGGTCGCAAGCTGGTTTACACCTGTGCTGGCTGCCATGGCGTACCGGGCTACACCAACGCCTATCCGCAGTATCCGGTGCCCAAGATCGCCGGTCAGAATGAGCAATACATCGTCAATGCGCTGAACGGTTACAAGGCCGGCGACCGCAAGCATCCCACCATGGGCGCGCAGGCGCAGAGCCTGTCCGACGCGGACATCCAGAACATCGCTGCCTATCTTTCCAGCCTCGCCAAGTAGTCGCCAAGGATTTCACGCATGAATCGTGTGCTTACCCTGCTTTCCGTCGGCGCCGTGCTGGCGTTCGCTTCCACCCAGCTGCTTGCCAATGGCAACGCCGAGAACGGAAAGCAGAAGGCTGCAACCTGTTTCGCCTGCCACGGCGTCGACGGCAATTCGGTCGACCCGCAGTATCCGCGCCTGGCCGGTCAGTACAACCTGTATCTTCAGCGCGTGCTGCACGAGTACAAGAATGGAGAGCGTGACAACCCGATCATGAAGGGCATGGTCGCGACCCTGTCCGATCAGGATATCGAAGACGTTGCCGCGTACTTTTCGAGCCTGCCCAGCAAGCTGGACACACTGAAAGGTCACGTGGGCGGCGCCAAGTAAGCCGCTTTCCCGCCTGTCCACGAAAAGGCCCGCATGCGCGGGCCTTTTTGTTGCGGGGACCCTTGTATCAGGCGATTGCCGATTTTCCCCCGGCCTCGCTGTAGTAAGGTTTCTCACCGCCGGCATGATCGGTCGCGTCACGTACCGCGGTGATCTCCGGCACGCGTTCACGCAGCGTCTTTTCGACACCCTGCTTCAGCGTCACGTCGACCATGCCGCAGCCATGGCAGCCGCCACCGAACTGCAGCAACACCACGCCGTTGGCGTCGATTTCCAGCAGGCTCACCCTGCCCCCGTGCGAAGCAAGTTTCGGATTGACCTCGGCCTCCAGCACATAGCGCACGCGCTCGATCAGCCCAGCTTCCACCCCGGGAACGTCGCCCTTGATCTTCGGCGCGCGGATATTCAGCTGGCCACCGGTCGTATTCGGCTCGAAGTCGATACTGGCCCCATCGAGCCAGCTGGCGCTGCCTCCATCGACGTGAAAGTCGAACCCGGCGCACTCGATCGTCCATTCCCCGCCAGCGAGGTCAATCGGCTCGCAGAACTCGAGCTCGCAGTTTGCCGCGGGCGTGCCGGGCGCTGTCACGCGCAGGCGAATCCCGAGCCCGTCGATGCCTTGTTGTGAAAGAAGACGCAGAAAGTGCTGCTGCGCACGCTCGGAAATATCAATCATGCCTGCTCCAGTGCCACACATACCTGACATCGGCCAGCCGCGCCGACGAAACAGCACCATTTTAGTCCTGTTTAGGCCTTCCTGCGCGCTTTGACTTTTACGCGCGCAACTCCGAACCTTCGCGTCCGCCACCTTGAACGCGATGGAGACACGCATGAATGCCCACGAACTTTCGACCAAGCATTGCCAGGCGCGCAAAGGCAAGGAGCACGCACTGGATGCGGCGGACATCGCCGAACTGTTGCAGCGACTGCCCGGCTGGAAGCTGGCCAATGACGGCAAGGCCATCGTCAAGGACTTCAGGTTCCCGGACTTCCACCACACACTGGGCTTCATCAACGCGGTGGGTTTCATGGCCAACCACGAAGACCATCACCCGGACCTTGAGGCAGGCTACGGCCATTGCCAGGTGTTGTGGTCGACCCACGACGTCGGCGGACTGTCGCTCAACGACTTCATCTGCGCCGCGCGGCTGGAAGCACTGCTGGCGCGCTGATCAGAAATCAGTGCGGGACTTCTCGCGGGTATAGACCAGCCGCTTGCCCTTGACGGCAAGCGTGTCGAGGAAAATCTTCAGGTCTTCCGGCAAGGGCGCGGAGAAGCTGTATGCGCGTCCATCCAGGTCGAAGCTCATGTGCGCCGCGTGCAGGAACATTCGCTCCAGTCCCATTTCGCGATAGCGCTTGTTCATTTCGCGATCGCCGTACTTGGGATCGCCCGCCAACGGGTGCCCGATGTGCGCCGCATGCACGCGGATCTGGTGTGTGCGGCCCGTTCCCAGCGTGGCCTGCATCAGTCGGGCGCTGGGATATTGCTCCATTTCGCGAAAGAAGGTCAGCGACGGCTTGCCATGGTCGGCGACCCGGACCATGCGCTCACCGCCCTGCAGCACCGACTTCAACAGTGGTGCGTTCACGTCGAACTTGGCCTTGGAAGGGTGCCCCAGCATCAGGCACAGATACTGCTTGCTCACTTCGCCTGCGCGAATCGCAGCCTGCAACCCGGTCAGTCCAGCCCGGGTCCGGGCAAACACCAGCACACCGCTGGTATCGCGATCGAGTCGATGTACCAGTTCCAGGTGCTCCTGCGGCCGAGCCGCGCGCAGCAGCTCGATCGCGCCATGACTGACTCCGCTGCCACCGTGGCTGGCCACGCCCGAGGGCTTGTCGATGACCAGAAAGTGCTTGTCCTCGAAGATCACCGCATCGGCGACCGAGGAAACCAGCCCCCTGCCGGGAGCCTGTCCTTCCGGCCGCTCGGCAACCCGCACAGGTGGAATACGCAGCGTATCACCGTCGACGAGACGGGTGTCGGGCTTGGCCCGTTTGCCGTTGATGCGAACCTGACCGGTACGCAAGATCCGATAAATCATGCTCTTGGGGACCCCCTTGAGCAGGGTCATGAGCGCATTGTCGATCCGCTGACCGTCCCGCTCGGGGCCGATCACGACTTGACGTACACCGTGAGGTGCGTCAGGGGAAGTTGCCGTCTGCATTGAAAAAAGCCTGCTGAAATAGGATACTCCGCGGGCGCCACATGCAGCCCATCGAAGTCTGGATCGGGTCGTGTGCCACCCCGTCACGTCGGCGAGGATTGCTCCGGTTGCCTAACGGCAACCGATGGCGACTCCCTTTCATCGTAACGGTTTGGGCCGCTGTTTGTACGACGCCTTTCGCGGCTTCGTGGCGGCAGGTGCAGCTGACCGAATCATCCCGACGCCGGAAACGGTGCCGGCTTTTTTGCCGCTTAACCGCAGCGGCGCGATCCCCGGCAGGCCGCCACAGTGGCGCCACCGCGGCACGCGACGCGCGGCCAAGCCGAGGATTACCACCATGAAACGTATGTTGATCAACGCGACTCAGCGTGAAGAGTTGCGCGTGGCCATTGTTGATGGCCAGACCCTGTACGACCTGGACATCGAGATCCCTTCGCGGGAACAGAAAAAGTCCAATATTTACAAGGGTCGAATCACCCGGGTTGAGGCATCACTCGAAGCCTGCTTCGTCGAATATGGCGCCGAACGCCACGGTTTCCTGCCGATCAAGGAGATCTCCCGCGAGTATTTCACCGCCGGTCTGGATCCACACAAGGCGAACATCCGCGAACTGATCAAGGAAGGTCAGGAAGTCGTGGTGCAGGTGGAGAAGGAAGAGCGTGGCAACAAGGGCGCTGCCCTGACTACCTTCATCAGCCTGGCCGGTCGCTATATGGTGCTGATGCCGAACAACCCGAAGGCCGGCGGCGTTTCCCGCAGGATCGAGGGCGAAGATCGGCAGGCGCTGAAGGAAGCGCTGGACCACGTCACCGTACCTGACGATGTTGGCCTGATCGTGCGCACCGCCGGCCTCGGTCGCGATGCCGAAGAGCTGCAGTGGGACCTCGATTACCTGCTTCAGTTGTGGAAGTCGATCTCCGAGGCGGCCGGCAAGCAGAAGGCGCCATTCCTGATCTACCAGGAATCGAAGCTGTTCATCCGCGCCCTGCGCGACTACCTGCGCAGCGACATCGGCGAGATCCTGATCGACGACGAGTCGCTTTACAACGATGCCCGCGACTTCATGCAGCAGGTGATGCCGAATGCCCTGCGCAAGTTGAAGCTCTATCGCGACGACACCCCGTTGTTCACCCGCTACCAGATCGAAACGCAGATCGAGAGCGCGTTTGATCGCCAGGTGCGCCTGCCGTCGGGTGGCTCGATCGTGATTGACCAGACCGAAGCGCTGACCGCCATCGACGTGAACTCGTCGAAGGCGACCAAGGGCAGCGACATCGAGGAAACCGCGTTCAATACCAATTGCGAAGCGGCCGTGGAGATCGCGCGCCAGGCGCGCATCCGTGACGCGGGCGGCCTGATCGTGATCGACTTCATCGACATGGACAGCCCGCGCCACCAGCGTGAAGTGGAAGATCGACTGAAGGATGCGCTCAAGCTCGACCGCGCTCGCGTGCAGATCGGCCGCATCTCGCGGTTTGGCCTGCTCGAAATGTCGCGCCAGCGACTGCGCCCCAGCCTCGGCGAGGCCAGTCAGATCACCTGCCCGCGTTGCGAGGGTCACGGTCACATCCGCGGCGTGGAATCGCTGTCGCTGTCGACCCTGCGCCTCATCGAAGAACACGCGATGAAGGACAACACCGGCCAGGTGCTGGTGCAGGCGCCCTCCAGCGTGGTCAACTTCCTGCTCAACGAGAAGCGTGCGAGCGTGGTGGAGATCGAACTGCGCCACAAGGTGCACGTGATGATCGTGGCGGACGAGAAGCTGCAGACTCCGCACATCGAAATCCAGCGCATCCGCGAAGCGGACATGGGCGAGCACAGCAAGCCCAGCTACGAAATGCTGACCGCCGTGGAAACCGCCGAACTGCCGAAGATGGGTCAGACCCTCGGCAGTGGAGAACAGCCGGCTGTCAGCGGCGTGCTTCCGGCAAGCCCCGCCCCCGTGCGCGAAGAGGTCATTGCGACGCCGACGCCAAGCCGACCCGCCGCACCACGTCATGCGCCTGCGGCGGCCAAGGCCGTCGCCAGCGCTGCTCCTGCCGGCGGAGTCATTGCGCGCCTGCTGGGCTGGTTCCGCAGCGCGGAAACCACCGCTGCTGCATCGCCCTCCCCCGCTCGCAGCGAGAACAATGGCGACAGCAGCAATCGCAATCGTCGCGACGAGCGTGGCAACCGCAGCGGCACCGCCAACGCCAACAGCGGCGCCTCCACACGCCAACCGCGTCGCGAGGCGACAGCGCAGCAAAACTCGCCCAAGTCTGCCGCCCAGCAGCAGGCGCGCAGCAACCGCCAGCGCAACAACGAATCGCAGTCGCGCCCGGCCCAGCAGCAGCCGCAATCCCAATCCGCCAAGGCAGAGCGCCAGCCCAAGCCCGCTGCGACCGAGAACCTCCAGCCGCGCGGCGAACGCAAGCCAAACCCGCAACAGCAGCCGAAAACCGAGCGGCCACCGCGTGCGGTTGCCGAGCAGCGCCCCGCTGCAGCTGTGCCGGACGAAACGCCAAAAGACGCCGAGTTGCTGCTGCTGACCCCAGCGGATGAAACGAAGCCACCGCAGACTGACGACAGCGAAGCGGATACCGAAGCAGGCCAGTCGCGTCGTCGGCGTGGCCGGCGTGGTGGTCGCCGCCGCCGTCGTCACGACGAAACCGGCACCAACGCTACCGACATCAGTAGTGAGCAGGCCGAAGCGCTTGACGATGAGGATCGCGATGAAAGCGCAGCGACCCCGCAGCAACCGCTGGCGGCTCCCGCGCGCAACAAGCCTCCAGTCGTGGAGCCGTCATCAGCGGATGCCGATTCCGACCTGACTGCCGCTACCGAGCACGCCAAGGCGCCCGTCATTGAATCCAGAACGCGGCCGAACCAGGAAAACCCGGTACGCCATCCGGCTGACGACTTCACGCCGACGCCGGTTGCCGCAGTAGCTGCCTTCAACCTGCCGACGCTGCCGCCGATTCCGTCACAGGACGAATCCACGGCCTCGCGCGGCGACATGGAGCAACCTGCCGTCAAGGTGGAAGTCGCTGAAGCCAAGTCGACAATCGCTGCGCCTGAGGCGCTGGCTGCCAGGCCCGACAGCGAGAAGGCTGCTGGCGGGAAGGTCGAAGCGGAAGTCATGCCGGAAGCAAAGTCCGTTGCGGCAGAGGCGCCAAAGCCGGCGGCAAGCATCAGCCATCCGACGACGCATGCGGACACGGCAAGTGCAGCGGTCGGCGCGCCGGCAACGGCTGCCGAGGAAGTGGTTCCGAAGCTTGTGTCCGCGGCAACAACAACGCCAGTCGCACCGACAGCACCGGTTGCGGTCGAACCTGCGACGCCAGCTGCGCCGGCAGCCTCTGCCGATGCAGCAAGCGCCAAGGCTGAACCGGTGGCAAGTGCGCAGGTATCGCCGACGCCACCGACGCCGGCCAAACCGGCAACCGCCGACGATACGACCATCGCGGTTCCGATGCCCAAGCAGGGCGACCTGCTGGGCCTCAGTCCTCGCCCCGCGACAGTGACGGTAATCAATCGGCCGGCCGACCCGGAGGCGGTGGACGAACCTGCCTCGGACGTGTACGACAAGAGCGACAAGCAGGGCTGATGGCCAGATAGAAAAAACCGGACGAAAGTCCGGTTTTTTTTTATCTCTGCAGCGAAAGTCGTCAGTTGCGCGTTACGCTCAGTTGCCGACGTGATGGTTTGGTGTGTCAATCAGCCCGTGCACCGTCATCAGGTGGGCGAGACTCAGCACGTGATCGACGTGCAGCTTTTCCATCAACCGTTGCTTGTAGGTCGATACGGTCTTGGGACTCAAGTTGAGTTGCTCGCCGATCATCGTCAACGGTTTACCCCGAACCAGCATCATCGCCACCTCAAGTTCGCGGCTGGACAGCACATCGAAAGGCGATGCGCTTCCATCCAGCGTGGCGAGGGCCAGCTGCTGGGCCACGGCCGGGGCGAGATAGCGCCGGCCGCCAGCCACTTGGCGCACGGCCGAAACCAGCTCATCTGCGCTGCAACCCTTGGTGAGGTAGCCAAGCGCACCGGCATCCAGCAGGCGTTTGGGGAAGCGTGCATCGTCAACGACAGTCACGATCACGATATGCGTGGACAGCTTTGATCGGCCCACGCGTTCGGTCAGTTCGATCCCGCTCATCCCCGGCATGTGCACGTCGACCAGGGCAATATCCGGGGAGAGGGTACGGATCAATCGCAGGCCTTCTTCGGCCGTGCCCGCCTCGCCAGCGACGTGGATGTCCGATTGTTGCTGCAGGATCATTCGAAAGCCGGTGCGTACCAGCTCGTGATCGTCCACCAGAACCACATTGATCACGTTATTCCCTCCTTGGTTGGGCTGCATGAAAGTAGGCTGCATGACGCACCAATGCAAGTGGCGTCATGCTGGCAAGGCATCGCCGTAACCTCTCGTTCGGACATCAGTGACGCGCTCCCCTCACTCCGGCGCCGTCGCTACCGCTTTCAACTCAAGGATCGCGGACCTCAGGCCGCCAACGTCACCCGGCAATCGACTGCATGTGCCTCCGTCGCCACCGCATGGGTATAGCTGCCCAACACGATGGTGGAAGCTGGTCCGGGCATCTCCACACGGATATCCCTGCCAAGACGTTGATGTTCGTCTCGAGCCATCTCGCGTGCCAGCGTGATCGCCGGCCCCAGCTGCAGATCGCTGAACAAGGTGATGTGTTGCCGGCAAATGCTCCAGCCTCCGTTTGCCAATGGCTTGAGCAGAATCGTCACCATCACACTCCCTCCCTTCGGTGAGGCACCAGACAGCCTGCCACGCTCGGCCAGTGAATCTGCCGCTCGACTGACGGGGAATGTGACATGGGCACTGCGGCCGGTGATGTCAGTCGACACCCACGCTGATTGTGCGGAATGCGCCGCAACTTTCCCGTGACCGCTTGATCGAATGGTTTCATTGCCCTTGGCGCCCCCCCCATGGCCCGCCCACAAAAAAACCGCCCGAAGGCGGTTCTTCCGTTTGCAGTTTCGATCAGACCCGTCGAAACCTTCCATTGGTGCCCAAGAGGGGACTCGAACCCCTACGACTTGCGTCGCTACCACCTCAAGGTAGTGCGTCTACCAGTTCCGCCACCTGGGCAGGTGTGTTGCTTAGTGCTTGGCCGGCGGCGCGGGAGCTGCCGGCAACTCGCCCTGACCTTCGGTCGGAGCGGGGGTTGTCGCCGGCAGGGTTGCCGGTACGACCTTGTTGCCTGAAGCGGGCGCTGCTGCCGGGACTTCCGAACCTGCCGCTGGCACGGCCGGAGCGGCCTTGGTCGCTGCCGGCTTTTCGGAAAGCGATGACATCACGCCGAGATCCTGTGTATTGACCTTGGGTGCGCCGTTGCCATTCAGATAAATGCCCATGGCCAGGCTGAGCAGGAAGAACAGACCGGCCAGCACACCCGTTGCGCGGGTCAGGAACGTGGACGAGCCGCGCGCACCGAAAACGGTGGCCGAGGCACCGCCACCGAAGCCGGAACCTGCATCGGCGCCCGCTCCGTTCTGCAGCAGGATCAGCACGATCATTGCCGCTGCGATCAGAATGTAGAACACGCTGAAAATGACGAACATATGGTTTCTATTGAGCCTGTGACGCCTGGTGCGCCGCGGCGCAGATTCCAAGAAAGTCGGAAGCGGTGAGTGAGGCCCCGCCGATCAGACCTCCATCCACATCCGCCTGAGCGAACAATTCAGCGGCATTGGCCGCCTTGACGCTGCCGCCGTAAAGCAGTCGGGTCAGACGGGCAATCATAACATCTTCCTTTTCCAGTTGGCTACGGATGAAGGCATGCACTTGCTGCACCTGTTCCGGGCTGGCGGTGCGGCCGGTGCCGATCGCCCAGACCGGCTCATACGCAATGACCGCCGTATCAAAACTGGCTGCTCCGTTGAGCGACAGCACGGCCTGCAACTGGCGCGAAATGACTGTCTCGGTTTCGCCTGCCTCGCGCTGTTCCAGCGTTTCACCGACGCACAGGATCGGTGTCAGACCGCCAGCGCGGGCAGCAGCAAACTTGCCTGCCACCAGCTCGTCGCTCTCATGGTGGTACTGGCGACGTTCCGAATGGCCGACGAGCACCCAGCGTGCACCGATATCCGCCAGCATCGCCGCCGAAACCTCTCCGGTATACGCGCCCTGCCCCGCGTGTGCACTGACGTCCTGGGCACCGACGCGCAAGCCGGAATCGGCCTGCTGCACGGCCAGTTCGGCCACATACGGGAACGGCGGAAAAACGGCGACATCGATGTCGTCCGGCATGCCGGCGGCAATGTCTGCCACCAGCGCATGGGCCATCGAGCGACTGCCATGCATTTTCCAGTTGCCGGCGACGAATTTCTTGCGCATGGTCTGCTTCTGCTGCGTTCAAACCGCAAGCTTAGCGAGGGGTCGAAGGAACGGCAAACGCGCCTGCCACTGGCGTCGTTCGACCTGCGTGGTCAAGAATGACGATCCATTGTCCGGAACGCACACGATGACTCGCCGCCCACTCAGTCTGATCACTGGCGCCTCCTCCGGCATCGGCGCCGAATTCGCCCGCCAACTCGCGGCGTTGGGGCATGACCTGGTGCTGACGGCACGTCGCGCCGAGCGGATGCATGCCCTTGCCGTCGAACTGCGCGCGGCGCATGGCGTGGAGGTCACCGTGCTGGCGCACGACCTCGCCGAACCGGCCGCGCCGCAGACACTTTGCGCCGAGCTGGAACGGCGAGGCCTGCAGGTCGACTGGCTGATCAACAACGCCGGCTACGGCGTGCCCGGCACCTTCATCGCCAACGACTGGAAAACGCATGCGGATTTTCTGCAGGTGTTGCTGACCGCACCCAGCGAACTGGCGTGGCGGCTGCTGCCAGGCATGCGCGAACGCGGCCATGGCCGCATCATCAACGTGGCCTCGCTGGCCGGACATGTGCCGGGTCCGGCCGGACATACCTTGTATGCCGCGAGCAAGGCTTATCTGATCAAGTTTTCGCAGTCGCTGTTCCTGGAGAACCAGGCGGCGGGGGTCCATGTCAGCGCGCTCTGCCCCGGATTCACCTGGTCCGAATTCCACGACGTCACCGGCACCCGCGACAAGATGGACAAGCTGCCCGGATTCATGTGGCTCACCGCCGAAGAGGTGGTACGCCAGGGCATTGCGGCGGTCGAGCGCGGCGACGCGGTGTACATTCCCGGCCGGGTCAACCGGAGCATCAAGCGGATCGTCCAGCTGATGCCGGATCGGCTGGCGATGTGGTTGTCGGCGCGCGAGTCCAGGCGCTATCGGAACACCCAGGTCTAGACCGGCCGCGCGGGCAGGCGTCGCCGCGTCCGCTATTGTTGAGCCCATCCTTCGTCACCGGCCCCCATCGACATGTCCCTGTTTCCGACACAGATGCGACCCCTGCCCTACCGCAAGCCTGTCGAGGGTCGCGACTACTGGGTGGTCGACAACGTGCTGCCGAATTCCGACGAAGTGCGCGCGCGCTGCCTGGCCAGGACTGACTGGGAAATGGGTTATCCGTACACCGGTGAAGTATGGCCGGGAATGCGCGCAACTCCGGCGCTGCTGGACGATGAACTGGCCATGCTGGACAAGCGGGTGTGTGAGCTGACCGGCGCGAAGAAGCTCTGGGTCGAGCAGACCGGGGCTGGCCTGCACCTCAATCACAACTGCGTGCAGGTGGTCGGCTCGGTCGAAGGCTCGGTCAAGCCGCACACCGATTCAACCAACCTGTGCCGCTACGCCGCCGTGATCTATCTCAACCCCGACGTGCCGGAACACTGCGGCACCAGCTTCTTTCGCCAGCGCATGCCGGGCGGCCAGCTTGGGGGCAACATCGTGATGCCGCCTAACCGCAATCTTGCCGAAGCACTGGGCAATCGCTTCGTCCAACCGAACGCCTTTGTCGAAGACGTGCGCGTCGCGCATCGCTACAACCGGCTGCTGGTCTACAAGGCCAACCTGATCCACAGCGCCAGTGCTTATTGGGGCCAGGAACTGGCGGCCAAGCGCATGACCGCCGTGTTCTTCTGGATGGCCTGAACTCGCGCCGGCTTGCGCGAACGGCTAGATCAGCTTGATCTCACGCAGGCGCTGCATCAGGTATTCGTGCGAATTGATCGACGTGTCGTAGCGGCGCGGATTGTCCGGCGTGATGCAGGAATCCAGGGGATCCAGCACCACGTCCGGGTTGGGATGCAGGAAGAACGGCACCGAATAGCGCGGCTTGCGCGCGTTCTCGTTCTGCGGATTGACCACGCGGTGCGACGTCGACGGATACACATGGTTGCTCAGCCGCTGCAACATGTCGCCGATGTTGACCACGATCGCATCGCCCTCGGTGGTGATCGGCAGCCACTGGCCATCGCTGAGCACTTCCAGGCCTTCGGCGCTGGCGCCGACCAGCAAGGTGATGAAGTTGATGTCCTCATGCGCGCCGGCACGCACGTTGGGGATGTTGTCCCGGGTGATCGGCGGATAGTGGATCGGGCGCAGAATCGAGTTGCCGACGTCGGTCTTGTCCTCGAAGAAGTTTTCCGGCTGGTCGATATGCAAGGCCAGCGCACGCAGCACGCGGGTGCCAAGCTGATCCAGCGCCTCATACAGGCCGTAGCCGTAGCGCTTGAACTCCGGCACTTCGCTCGGCCACAGATTCGGCGGCATCACGTCGGCGAATCTGGAGTCCCGCGGAATTTCCCGGCCGACATGCCAGAACTCCTTGAGATCCGCGTACTGGCTGTCCTTGGCGGTCTCCACCTTGAACGGCGTGTAGCCGCGCGCACCACCGCTGCCGGCCAGGTGATACTTCATCTTGGTTTCGGTGGGCAGCGCAAAGAAGCGCTGGAACACATCGTACGAGCCGTCGATCAGCGCGCGCGGGATGCCGTGGCCGCTGATGCAGCAGAAACCGAATTCGCGGTAGGCCGCGCCGATCTCGGCGACGAAGGCATCGCGTTCGGTGTCGTAGCGACGGATATCGAGGGTTGGAACATTCTTCATGGCTGTAGTCACCAGGTGGGTCGCGCGGTCAGTGGATCCGCCACCGCTTGAGGGCGGGCACGTCGGGCCAATCCATGGCGACCTGGTGCGGCTACAGGTTCACGAGCGTTCGGCTGCGGATTTTACCGTTGCGGCCAGCCTTTCTGCCAACTGCTGCACTTCGGCGGCGTCGGCGCCCTCCACGGTGACCCGTACCAGCGGCTCGGTGCCCGAGGCGCGCAGCACCACCCGGCCGCGCCCGTGCAGCACCTGCTCCACCTCGGCGAGGACCTGTTGCACCTCGCTGCTGGC
Organism: Rhodanobacter ginsengiterrae; assembly: GCF_050026815.1. Lineage (NCBI taxonomy): Bacteria > Pseudomonadati > Pseudomonadota > Gammaproteobacteria > Lysobacterales > Rhodanobacteraceae > Rhodanobacter > Rhodanobacter ginsengiterrae. Next base: position 114,220 of record NZ_JALBWO010000052.1, read on the forward strand.
AAGCGAGCGACGAGCGCCCACGGCGCGCACGTTCAGCATCACCTGCGGCATTTTCTTCAGACCCTGGCGCGCTTCGGAAAAATCCTCGCCGGAGCGCGTCAGCGCCTCCAGCACGGCCAGCGCAGCGACGATGCCGTCACCGGTAGTGGCACGATCCAGGCACAGGATATGGCCCGAAGTCTCGCCGCCCAGCACGCCTCCGTGCTGCCGCAGCTGCTGCATCACGTAGCGATCGCCGACGTTGGCGCGAATCAGTGGCACGTCCAGTTCGCCCAGCGCCAGCTGCAGGCCGTAGTTGCTCATCAAGGTGCCAACCACCGGCCCGGTCAGCGCGCCCTGCGCATGCCAGCTGCGTGCCAGCACGTAGAGGATGTCGTCGCCATCGGCCAGCGCGCCATGGCGGTCGACCAGCTGCACGCGATCGCCATCGCCGTCGAAGGCGATGCCCAGATCGGCGGCGTGGCTCACCACCGCTTGCTGCAAGGCCTGCGGATGGGTCGAGCCGACGTCGCGATTGATGTTGAAACCGTCCGGCTTGTCGCCGATGGCGATCACCTCGGCACCCAGTTCGGCGAACACCTTTGGCGCCACCTGGTAGGTCGCGCCGTGGGCGCAGTCCAGCACCAGCTTGAGCCCGCGCAGGCTGAAGTCCTCGGCCACGGTCGCCTTGCAATACTCCGCGTAGCGGGCGACCGCGTCGTCGATGCGGCGAGCCTTGCCCAACCGTTCGGACGCCACGGTCACGAAAGCGGCATCGACTTCCTGCTCGATCGCCAGCTCGACCTCGTCGGACAATTTCTCGCCGTTGGCCGAGAAGAACTTGATGCCGTTGTCGTGGTGCGGATTGTGCGAGGCGCTGATCACGATGCCGGCTTGCGCGCGCATCGAACGGGTCAGGAAGGCCACCGCCGGGGTCGGCATCGGGCCGAGCAAACCGACATCCGCGCCAGCCGCCACCAGGCCGGCTTCCAGCGCCGATTCGAACATGTAACCCGAAATGCGGGTGTCCTTGCCGATCAGCACCTTGGGCCGCTCTTTGCCTTCGCGCGCCAGCACGCTGCCGACAGCGCGACCGAGCTGCAGCATGAAGTCCGCGCTGATTGGCCATTGACCGACCAGACCGCGAATGCCGTCGGTGCCGAAGTATTTGCGTTGATTCATCGTGCTCAGTTTCTCGAAAGGGTGGGATGGACGCCGGTCAAGCCGCCATCAATCAATCGTCGTCGGGCCAGCGCGGCGCGGCGGCCCGGGCGGCACGGCGCGGCACGACGTCCACCGCCTGCACGCCCTGCCATACCGCCAGCGCATCGACCGTGGCGGCCACATCGTGCACGCGGACCATGCGCGCGCCACGCTGAACCGCCACCAGCGCCGCCGCGACCGAACCGGCCAGGCGGTCGGCCGGCTCGGTGCGCCCGGTCAGCGTGCCGATCATCGACTTGCGCGACAGCCCGGCATACACGCCGCTGCCCAGATTGGCGAACTGCTCCAGCGCCGACAGCAGTGCAAGGTTGTGTTGCAGTGTCTTGCCGAAGCCGAAGCCGGGATCGACCAGTACCTTGCGTCGATCGATGCCGGCCAGCTCGCAGGCGAACAACCGGTCGGTGAGGAAACGATGCACCTCGCCGACCACGTCGTCGTAATGCGGCTCGTCCTGCATGCTGCGCGGCTCGCCCTGCATGTGCATCAGGCACACCGGCACGCCGAGTTCGGCCACCGCTTCCAGCGCGCCTTCGCGGCGCAGTGCGTACACGTCGTTGACCATGCCGGCACCGGCGGCTACCGCGGCACGCATCACCTCGGGCCGCGAAGTATCGATCGCGATCGGCAGCGAAGTATGCGCCAGCAGTTGCGCGATCACCGGCAGCACGCGCTCCAGCTCTTCTTCCAGCGACACCTCGAGCGCACCCGGCCGGGTCGACTGGCCGCCGACGTCGAGCATGTCGGCACCCGCTTCCGCCATGCGTATGCCATGCGCGACGGCAGCTTCCACGCCCTGGTGCATGCCGCCGTCGGAAAACGAATCGGGGGTGACGTTGAGGATGCCGACCACCCGGGGACGGTCCAGCCGCAGCGGGCGCCCGGCGCAATCCAGCACCGGTGCAAACAGCTCGTTCGACATGCTCATTGCCTCGTCAGGTTCAACAACACCACGCACTCAGGCCTTGGCCTGGCCACCAAGCTCGCCCATGAAATGGCGGTAGTGGCGCAATTCGGCGATGGAATCGCGGATGTCCGACAGCGCGGTGTGCGCCGATTCCTTGCCGACGCTCTTGGCGATGTCCGGCGCCCAGCGGCGCGCCAATTCCTTCAGCGTGGACACGTCCAGGTTACGGTAGTGGAAGTAACGTTCCAGTCGCGGCATCTGCCGATGCATGAAGCGGCGGTCCTGGCAGATCGAGTTGCCGCACATCGGCGACTTGCCCGGCGGCACCCACGCGCGCAGGAATTCCACGGTGGCCTGCTCGGCCATCGCATGGTCGGTTTCCGAGATGAGCACCTGGCGCCACAAGCCGGACTTGTGGTGCTGATTGGTATTCCAGCTGTCCATCGATTCCAGTTGGTCGATCTCGTGACGGATGGCGAATACCGGCCCTTCGGCCAGCACGTTAAGCTCCTTGTCGGTAACCACCGTGGCAATCTCGAGAATCGAGTCGTTGTCGGTGTCGAGGCCGGTCATCTCCAGATCGATCCAGATCAGGTTCTCTTCGTGGGCTTGGCTCATGGAATCTCCTTGTGCGGGGGAGTTTATCAGTGTTGCCCGCATGCGATGATCCGGCTCATGCAGACCTTCTTCTGGCACGACTACGAAACCTCCGGCGCCGATCCGCGACGCGACCGTCCACTGCAGTTCGCCGGCATCCGCACCTCCATGGAACTGGAGATCATCGGCGAACCGGTGATGTTCTACGGCAAGCCCTCGCTGGAGATGCCGCCACATCCCGACGCCTGCATGATCACCGGCATCACGCCCCGGCAAGCCGAACGTGAAGGCGTCAATGAGGCTGATTTCGCCGCCCGCGTGCACGAGCAACTGGCCCAGCCGGGTACCTGCGGGGTCGGTTACAACTCGTTGCGCTTCGACGACGAGTTCACCCGCCAGATGCTGTACCGCAACTTCTACGAGCCGTACGGCCGCGAGTGGGAGAACGGCAATTCACGCTGGGACCTGATCGACCTGGTGCGGATGTGCCAGGCATTGCGTCCCGAGGGCATCATCTGGCCGCTGCGCGAGGATGGCTCGCCCAGCTTCAGGCTGGAGCACCTGGCCAGCGCCAACGGGCTGAACCAGGAGCGCGCCCACGATGCCTTGTCCGACGTCTACGCGCTGATCGACCTGGCCCGGCTGATCCGCGTGCGCCAACCGCGATTGTGGGACTGGTACTACGCACTGCGCCGCAAGCAGAAGGTGTTCGAACTGCTCGACGTGGTGAACATGACGCCGCTGGTGCATGTGTCCTCACGCTACCCGGCCAGCCGCCACTGCCTGACCGTGATCGCACCGCTGGCGGCGCACCCCAGTCGCGCGGGCGAAACCATCGTGTACGACCTGACCGCCGATCCGGTCGCATGGCTGGCGTTGGACGAGGACGAGATCGCCGACCGCATCTTCACCCCGCGCGCCGACCTGCCCGACGGTGTGGAGCGGATTGCGCTGCGCACCGTGCGCGCGAACCATGCGCCCGCGCTGGCGCCGCTGTCGGTGCTGCAGGGCGTGGACCTGCAGCGACTGCAACTGGACATGGACCGCTGTCTGGCCCACCGCGACGCGCTGCAGGCAGCCAGCGGCCTGCCGGAAAAACTGCGCCGGGTATTCCAGCGCGCCGCCGAACTGCCACCGCCGGAAGATCCGGAACTCGCCCTGTATGGCGGCGGATTCCTGCCAGACGCGGACAAGCGCCTGCTGGCCCAGGTGCGCGCCACACCGCCGCAGGAACTGGGCAACCGCGACTTTCCGTTCCACGACCCGCGCTACCCGGAGCTGCTGTTCCGCTATCGGGCGCGCAACTGGCCGGACACGCTCGATAGCGACGAGCGCACCCGTTGGGACAGCTTCCGCCAGGCGCGGCTGACCCGCCACACGCCACTGACCGGGTTGACCCTGGACGACTACTTCGCCCGCCTCGCCGAACTGCGCGGCGATCCCCTGGCGCAGGACCGACTCGGACTGCTCGATCAGTTGCAGGCCTGGGGTGAAGACCTCGCCGCCAGCATCGAATCCCCCTGAATCCTCAAGACCGATCATGCCGAAAAGCTATTTCACGCCCGCCACCTTCCGCTTCCTGCGCACGCTGGGTCGCAACAACAACCGCGAATGGTTCCACGCACACAAGGACGACTACGAGCGCCACGTGCGCGAGCCGTTCATGCAGCTGATCACCGACCTGCAGGCGCCGCTGGAAAAAATCAGCCCGCACTACCGCGCCGACCCGCGCAAAAGCGGCGGCTCGCTCTACCGCATCCATCGCGACACGCGCTACTCGAACAACAAGCTGCCGTACAAATCCTGGCAGGGTTCGCGCTTCACCCATGAGCGACGCCATGAAATCCAGGCGCCGGGTTTCTACCTGCACATCGAGCCCGACGACTGTTTCGCCGGCGGTGGCCTGTGGCACCCGGAGCCGGATGCGCTGAAGCACATCCGCGAGTTCCTGGTCGACAACCCCGCCGCGTGGAAGCGCGCCACGCAGAGCAAGGCGTTTCGCGAACAGCTGACCCTGGGCGGCGAATCGCTGATCCGCCCACCGCGCGGTTACGACCCCACGCACGAGCTGATCGAAGACCTCAAGCGCAAGGACTTCATCGCCATCACCTCGCTCAGCGAAGAGCTGGCCTGCTCGGACGAACTGCTGCCGTGGACGGTGGCCGCGTTCAAGCGTGTCGCGCCGCTGGTCGATTACCTGTGCGCGGCGCAGGAACTGGAGTTCTAGCCAGCCATCGGTCGCCGCCGCGCAGCCAGCAGGCAAGCCGCCACGGCGATCCCGATCAGCGCCGTGAACGCCACATAGTGCGCCGGCGCCAGCGTGCCGAAATGCTGCACCAGCAGGCCGATCAACGGCGGCGTCAAGCCGCCGAACAGCGCATAGGCAATGTTGTACGAGAACGACAGGCCGGAGAAGCGCACCGCCGGCGGAAACGCCGACACCATCAGCGCCGGCACCACGCCTACCACGCCCACCGCGAAACCGGTCAACGCATACAGCACAAGGAAATGCGCGGCACCGGCGCGCAGGTCGCCATAGAGCGCGTAGCTGCACAGCAGCAGCCCGATCGCACCGAACAGCAAGGCCCGGGCAAAGCCGATCCGGTCGGCCAGCCAGCCATAAGCCAGACAACCCAGGGCCAGCGCGAACGAGGCCAGGTTGTTGCCGAGGAAGGCTTGCGCCGGCGCAAGGTGGAAGGCCGATTGCACGATCGACGGCGTCATCAGGATGATCACCAGGATCGCCGCGGTGAGCATCCAGGTCACCAGCATCGACAGCAACACGCCGGGCAGATGGCGCTCGAACACCAGGCGCAGCGGCAGGCCGCTGGCCAGTTCCTTGCGCGACTGCATCGCCTCGAATATCGGTGTCTCGCTGAGCCAGCGGCGCAGCCACACCGCGAAGAAGCCGAACACGCCACCAGCCAGGAACGGCAGGCGCCAGCCGTAATCAAGCACCGCCGCCGGGGTCAGCTCACGGTTGATCCCGGCGGCCACCAGCGAACCGATCAGGATGCCCACGGTAAGGCCCGAGGTGAGGCTGGCGCAGGCAAAACCCACCCGGCGCGCTGGCACGTGCTCCGCCACGAACACCCACGCTCCCGGCACCTCCCCGCCCACCGCGATGCCCTGCACCACCCGCAACAGCAGCAACAACAGCGGCGCCAGCATGCCGACCTGCGCGTACACCGGCAGCAGGCCGATCGCCAGCGTCGGCACCGCCATCAGGAACACGCTCAACGTGAACATCTTCTTGCGCCCCAGCTTGTCGCCGTAGTGCGCCATCACGATGCCGCCCAGCGGGCGCGCCAGGTAGCCGGCGGCGAAGATGCCGAATACCTGCAACTGGGCCAGCCACGGCGCCGTCTCGTGCGGGAAGAACAACTGGCTGAGCGGGATCGCGAAGAACACGAACACCACGAAGTCGTAGAACTCCAGCGCGCCGCCCAAGGCGGCAAGCAGCAGGGTTTTCACGTCGCGCGCGCGCAGGCGGTCGGTCCCGGGGTGAGCGGCGGTCGGCACATTCATCGTTTGAGCAATCCGATGGCGGAAAGCGCGACACCTTAGCGCAGCACAGGCGTTTCTGTGGATGTGCGGTTGCGTCAAGACGCTGACGTATGGCGCTGCTAGAGTCCATACCGTTGCGCACGGTCTGGGGGGACCTTCGCGACACGTTCCAGGCATCACCCGTAGTCGACCTGCCTGCACCACGGGGGGTTTGGCGTTCCCGTGGCTGCAATCCGGTCGACTCTACCCGCGGCATTCCGCCGCCTTCATTGGGGAGAGAACGACGTGCGACGTACAACCTTGATGTTGTCACTGGCCCTTTCCTGCGCCACGGCGCAGGCAGCCACCACCGGGGTGGCCCTGGTCCACGGCACCGGCAACCAGACCAATGCGTACAACGATTACTGGCAGGCGGACATGGTCGAAGGCGTGCGCAACGGCCTGACCGACCGCAACAACCTGCTGGTCGTCAATTGCGACTTCAACCAGTACATGTGGGACGACCGCGCCGCCGGCTGCCTGGCCGGCCAGCTGACCAGCTTCATCCAGAACCGCCACATCGACCGGCTGGTGGTGATCACCCATTCCAACGGCGGCAACGTCATGCGCTGGATCCTGTCCAATCCGACCTGGGATGCGCGCTACCCGGCGATCATCAGTCGCATCGTCAAGGTCGACGCGATCGCGCCCTCCAGCGCCGGCACCCCGCTGGCCAACGCGGTGATGGCCGGCAACGTGTTCGAGTCGGCGCTGGGCTGGCTGCTCGGCTACAAGACCGACGCGGTGCGCCAGCAGCAGACCGGCTGGATGGCCACCTACAACCAGCAATACCTGCTCGGCACCGCCGGTCGCCCGGCGCTGCCGGTGGCCTTCCGCGATGTGGTCGGTACCGATGTGGTGTCCGGTCTGTTCAGCAGCCAGGCCTACTGCGGCGGCTACACGCAGAGCGTGGGCCTGGAGATCACCCAGAACTGGCTGAGCAGTTGTTCGGACGGCTTCATCGAATGCTCCAGTGCCTCGGCCGCCGGCTCGGTGTGGTTCCGCGACACGCAGCGAACCGGTGGTTCGGTGCTCAACCACAACCAGAGCCGGCGCGCGTGCTTCGGCCTGCCCGCCATTCTCGCCAACGACATCAGGGGATGATCGCCATGAAGAAAGGGATACTCGCAAGCGCGCTGCTGGCCATCCTCGTCGCCGCACCGGCGATGGCCGGCAGCCACGTGCTGTTGCCGGCACAAGCCGATGACATGGTTCCGCTGGCCTTGCAGGCGCGCAGCGCAGGCACGCGCCTGACGGCGGCGACCGCCGCCGTCGCGCACCCCCATGTCGAACGTCGACCGATCAGCGTGAGCTGGCCGCTGGCGCATGACGCCGCACTGCAGGCCGTGCCGCAACCGTTCTCGCCCAGCAGTCGCGAATACTGGCGCGATGTGTCGGCCAGCGAACTGCAGCAAGGACTGAAACTGCCGTTGACCGCACCGGGCGCGATCATCCGGCTGAGCCCCGGTGACCCGACCATCGGCAAGCTGGATCCGGCCGGCGTGCGCTTGCAGCTGGGCCGGCAGTCGTTGACCGCCACGGCGGCCAGCAGCCAGGTCGCCGACACCGCCGAACTGCATGCCGCCGGCATGGACGTGCCGGCCGCCTCGATGGTGATGCGGCTCAAGCCCGAGCTGGGCACCGGTGTCGCCACCTTGCAGGTCGCTTCGGCCCGCGGCCGCTACGTGGTCCACGTGTTCGAGCCGCAGAGCCCGTTCACGGTCACCGCGAAGGGCGACCGTGGCGACATGCTGCTCGGACAGGCGGTGCAGGTGCGGGTGGTGCTGCAAGACGCCGACCGCGCGATGCCGCTGACCTCGGTGGGCGGCCTGCTGCGCGCACCCGATGGCAGCAGCACGCCGCTCAGCTTCCGTCGCCAGGCCGATGGCAGCTTCACGGTGGATGCCCGCCCAGGCAACATCCCGACCACGCCGGGTCTGTGGGAAGTGCACAGCTTCACCGTCGGCATCGACCGGGCGGGGAACGAGATCCGTCGCGACACCACCACGGTGTTTGCCGCGGCCCTGCCCGATGCGCGGCTCAGCGGTCTGGCCAGCACGGCGCGCGCCACCGATCGCGGCATCGACATCACGCTCGGGGTGACCGCCAGGGCGGCCAGTCGCTATGCCGTCTCCGCCGTGCTGTACGGACGCGGCGCCGACGGGCTGATGGTACCCGCCGCGTTTGCGCAGTCAGCCAACTGGCTACCCGCCGGTGACGGTCAACTGAACCTGCACTACGACCCGAACAGCCTGCAGGGCATCGGCGCGCCGTACGAACTGCACGACTTGCGCCTGCAGGATCAGCCAGCCATCGGACTGCTCGAACGCCGCGGCGTGGCGATGCGCTTCAGCCAGCCGTAAGGACATCGGCAAAAAGCGACAACCCCGTCCGATGACGGGGTTGTCGGTATCGGCAGCGGTCGACGCCTCAGGCCTCGGCAAACGGAAATGGCAGCACCTCGGCGATCGCGTCGGTGTCGGCCAGGCACATCAGCAGGCGTTCCACGCCCAGCGCCACGCCGGCGCAATCGGGCATCGCGTCGAGCACGCCAAGCAGGCGCTCATCCAGCGGAATCTCCCGCAGGCCGCGGCTGCGGCGACGCGCATTGTCGCATTCGAAGCGCGCGCGCTGCTCGCTAGCATCGTTCAACTCGTGGTAGCCGTTGGCCAGCTCGTAGCGGCCCAGGTACAGCTCGAAGCGCTCGGCCAGCGGCGGTTCGCCCGGGCGGATCTTCGCCAGTGCGCACTGGCTGGCCGGGTAGTCGTGGATCACCGTGATGCGCTCGCGCGGAAACGCCGGTTGCAGCTTGTGGGTGATCAGCAGATCCAGCCAGTCATCATTTACCAGCCCGTCCGGACCGATGCCGAACTCGACCAGCGGCGCGCGCAGGACATCGACCGACGCGTGCAGCGGATCGATGCCCAGGCCGTCCAGAAACAGCTGGCGATAGCTGGTCACCACCACCTCGGCGCGACGTCCCGCCATCGCCAGCGCGGCCTCGACCAGCGCGATGGTTTCCTGCATCAGGCGGCGGTGGTCCCAGCCGACCCGATACCATTCCAGCATGGTGAATTCCGGATTGTGCCGGCCTCCCGCCTCGCCGTTGCGGAACACCCGACCCAGTTCGTAGCAATCGCCGATGCCCGCGGCGAGCAGACGCTTCAGCGGATACTCGGGCGAGGTGCGCAGCCAGCGCTCGCGCGCACCGGCGTCGACGTGGCCGCTGAAAGTAGTACTGAAGCTTTCGATGTTCGGCTCGGTATTGCCGGCGGCCGAGAGGATCGGCGTCTCCACTTCCAGCACCTGGCGCTCGGCGAAAAACGCGCGCAGCAGCGCGTACAGCCGGGCGCGCAGGTGCAGTGCGGCATGTCGTTCCATGCCCATCAAGCGCCCTCGTGTTCGCTCAGCAGCGCCAGCAGTTGCGCTTCGTCCCAAACCGGCACGCCTAGCTCCTGCGCCTTGTCCAGCTTGGAACCGGCCTCGCTGCCGGCGACCACCACGCTGGTCTTCCTGGACACCGAGCCGGACACCTTGGCGCCCAGCGCTTCGAGCCGCTCCTTCGCCTGCTCGCGACTGAGCGAGACCAGCGTGCCGGTAAGCACGAAGGTCTGCCCGGCCAGTGGAGCACGGCTCAGCTCGGCGGATGCGGGAATCGCCTCAAGCAGGCGCTGCATCGCCGCCTCGGCCTCATGCAACTCCGCGCGCGCCGCCGGGTCGGCGAGGAACAGCTCCAGCCCCGTCGCCGCCGCTTGCGGCACACCGGCGGTAATCCAGTGCGCCGCCCCACCCGCCTGCAATGTCTGCAGCGTGGGAAAGTGCTGCGCCAGCAGCGCGCTGCTCTTGGGACCAAGCTTGCTGATCTTCGCCATGTCCAGCAGCACGCCGAGATTCAGTCGCTCGCGCAGCAACGGCGATGGCGCCGCCTCGTCGCTGAACACGATGCCCTCGGCCAGCAGATCATCGACGACCTGCTGATTGCCTGCCTGCGCGAAGAAGCCGGCGATCGAGGTGGCGACTTCCGCACCGACATCCGGCAACACGCGCAAGACGGAGGCCGGCGTGCGGCGCACGAAGTCCAGCCGGCCGAGCCAGGCGGCCAAAGTCTTCGCCGTGCTTTCACCGATGTGCATGATGCCCAGCGCGAACAGGAAGCGCGCCAGCGTGGTGTGCTTGCTGGCTTCGATGCCGGCGACCAGATTCTCCGCCCACTTGGTCGCCACCTTGCCGGCCTTGACCGTCTCCGGTGTCGTCCCGTCGCGCTCGTCGGCGCGTTGTTTCATGTCGACGAAATCGTCGACGCCGAGGCGGTAGAGATCGGCCGGCGTCTTCACCCGGTCGAACTCGACCAGCGCCTCGGCGAAGCGTTCGCCCAGGCCCTCGATATCCATCGCGCGACGCGAGGCGAAATGGATCAGCGCCTCCTTCCGCTGCGCCGCGCAGATCAGTCCGCCGGAGCAACGCCAGGCCGCGGCGCCCTCTTCGCGGATCAGCGCGGAATCGCAGATCGGACAGCGCGCCGGCATCGTCCACGGCACGGTGCCCGCGGGACGCTGATCCTCGACCACCCGCACCACTTCCGGAATCACGTCGCCAGCGCGGCGCACAATCACCGTGTCGCCCACCCGCACATCCAGCCGCGCGACCTGGTCGGCGTTGTGCAGGGTGGCGTAGGTCACGGTGACGCCGCCCACCTGCACCGGCTCCATCCGCGCGCGCGGGGTGGCGGCACCGGTGCGACCGATCTGCACCTCGATGTCGAGCAAGCGGGTGGTCTGTTCCTGCGCCGGGAATTTGTGCGCGATCGCCCAGCGCGGTGCGCGGGAGACGAAGCCCATCTCGCGCTGGCCGGCATAGTCGTCCAGCTTGTAGACGACGCCGTCGATGTCGTACGGCAGACCGTCGCGTTTCGCGCCGATGCGGCGAAAGTAGGCGATCAGCCCATCGAAACCCTGCGCCGTGTCCACTTCCGGCGATACCGGAAAGCCCCACTCGCGCAGTTGCTGCAAGGTGGCCGAATGGGTCGGTGGCAAGTCGCCACCTTCGAACACGCCGATCGCGTAGGCGAAGAAACTCAGCCGGCGTTTGGCGGTGATCGCCGGATCCAGCTGGCGCAGCGAACCGGCGGCGCCGTTGCGCGGGTTGGCCAGCGGCTTTTCGTCGTGCTTGCGGGCGTAGTCGTTGAACGCCTCGAAGTCCTTGCGCAGCATGATCACTTCGCCGCGCACCTCCAGCACCTCGGGCCAGCCCGTGCCGCGCAGCTTCAGCGGGATCGCGCGCACGGTGCGCAGGTTGGCGGTGACATCCTCGCCGGTCTCGCCGTCGCCGCGGGTGGCACCCTGCACGAACACGCCGTGCTCATAGCGCAGGCTGATCGCCAGGCCATCGAGTTTCGGCTCGACCGAGAAAACCGGCTCGCTCCGTTTCGTGGTCTGCTCGATGCGTCGCTCAAACTCGGCGACTTCGCGAAAACGCTCGCGATCGCCCTCGCCGTCCTGCTCGAAGGCGTTGCCAAGCGACAGCATCGGCATCGCATGGCGTACTTCGGCAAAGCCGCCGCTGGCGCGCGCGCCGACCTTGCGGGTCGGCGAATCGACGGAAGCCAGCGCGGGATATTCGGCCTCCAGCGCTTCCAGCTCGCGCATCTGCCGGTCGTACTCGGCGTCGGTGATCTCGGCGTCGTCGAGTACGTGGTAGCGGTAGTTGGCCTGCTCGATCTGCGCCCGCAGCGTGGCGGCGCGGGCGACGGTCTCGGCCGGTGCGGTGCGTTCGGTCATGCGGGCCTCCTTCGGATCAACCCGCATTTTAGCGGCACCGGCGCAGCCCGCGAGATCAGCGGTGGAAGTGGCCGGCCGCTTCAGGCTGGTAGCTGATCTCCAGCACCTTCAGGCGCCGCTTGCGGCCATCCGGCGTCGGCCAGTCGATCTGCTGGCCACGCGCCAGCCCGAGCAGTGCGCTGCCCACCGGAGCCAGGATCGACACGGTGCCGGCGGTACCGGCGGCCGCCGGATAAACCAGGGTCAGGGTCAGCTTTTCGCCGTTGCTCTCGTCCTCGAACGTCACCGTCGAGTTCATCGTCACGACGTGCTCCGGCATCGCCGCCGGCTCGACCACGTCGGCACGATCCAGCTCGGCGCGCAGCGCATCCAGCTTGCCGGTTTCAGCGGCAGGCAGACGCTCCAGCAGCGCCTCGATGCGCTCCATGTCGATGCGGGAAACAGTGATCGGTGGCTTGCTCATGGCTATTCCTGGTGCTCGCGGCTCCTGCCGCGCAAAAGCACACGCCGGAACGAAGCCGCCCCGGCGCGTGTGGTTGATGTAGGCCGTGATACCGGTGTGGGTATGACCGGCAGATGAAACAAGGTCCCGTCTGCCGCGACTGCCAACGGAAATCAAGCCGTTACGCCGGCTATCATAGCGGGTAATGGCCGTGCCAAACCCAGCGCCCCCCGAAGTCCAACCGCCGCCTGCCAGCACTGTCGCGCCGGAAGCGGTCGATTCGGTCGAAATCTCCACGCGCCAACGCTTCCGCGGGCTGTTGTGGCTGGTCGCTGCCGCATTCTTCATGCAGGCGCTGGACTCCACCGTGGTCAACACCGCGGTTCCGGCGATGGCCGAGGCGCTGGCGGTGACGCCACTGGGCATGCGCACGGCGCTGACCAGCTATGTACTGACCCTGGCCATCCTGATTCCTGCCAGTCCCTGGTTGTGCGACCGCTTTGGCACGCGCCGGGTGTTCGGCGCGGCGATCGTGGTGTTCGGCGTCGGCTCGCTGTTGTGCGGCATCGCGCAGAGCCTGCCGCAGTTGGTCGCCGCGCGCGTGCTGCAAGGCATCGGTGGCGCCTCGCTGATGCCGGTGGGGCGTTACGTGCTGGTGCGCAGCATCGACAAGCGCGAGTTCGTGCGGGCCATGAGCACGGTGGCCACGTTCGGCTTGCTCGGTTCGGTGCTCGGACCGTTGCTCGGTGGCGCGATCGTCGAGCTCGCTTCGTGGCGGCTGATCTTCCTGATCAACGTGCCAGTGGCGATCGCCGGCGTATGGATGAACAAGCGCGACATGCCGGAATACCGTCTCGTTCACGCCAACCGCTTCGACCTGCTCGGCTTCCTGCTGTTCGGCGCGGCTTCTGCCTTGCTGCTGACTGCTTCGGAACTGGCCGGTGCGACGCCGGTGCCGTGGGCGCGCATCGGACTGTGCGGAGTCACCGCCCTGCTGCTGGGAGCGATCTACCTGTGGCACAGCCGGCGCACCGAGCATCCGGTGGCCAACCTCGCGCTGCTGCGCGTGCGCAGCGTGTCGGTGGCGCTGGCCGGTGGCCTGTTCACCCGACTGGGCATTTCGGGCATGTTCCTGTTGCTGGTGCTGTTCCTGCAGGTCGGCTGCGGCTGGTCGCCGCTGGCGGCAGGGTTGATGATGGTGCCGCAGGCACTGGGTTCGATCACCGCGAAGTGGGTGATCAATCGCGCGCTGGTGCATTACGGCTACCGCCGCCTGCTGCTGGGCAACACGCTGATCGTGGCTGTCTTGCTGGCGACGTTCGCGCTGCTTGGGCCGACCACGCCGGTGTGGCTGATCGCGTTGCTGACTTTCGCCTACGGTGCGTTCACTGGTCTGCAATACACCGCGATGAACACGTTGATCTATACCGACCTCGACATCGAGCATGCGTCGATGGCGTCCTCCATGGCGTCGACCGTGCAGTATCTGGCCATGAGCTTCGGCATCGCGCTGGCCACGCTGTTGATGGAGTACATGCTCGACGGTCATGCCGGCGACGACTACGTGGCGGCTTTCCGCTGGACCGTGCTGCTGCTGGCCTTGGTCACCGCGGGAGCCAGCCGCGTCTTTTCCCGCCTGCGGCCGGACCGCCGTGCCGACCTCGCCCGGTCTCAGGTGTGAGCACGAAACGGCGTGCCGACCGCTGCCGACGACTGTTACGCTTGGTGCTGATCGACGTTGCACTCTGCTGCCAAGGAATCTCATGCGAAGGTTTGCCGCCCTGGCCCTGTTGCTCGCCAGCACGCCGCTGATGGCCGCCGAAACAGGCGCCGAAGTCAATTTCCACCTGGTCACTCATCCGATCGGCTGGGTGGCGCTGGCGCTGTTCGTGCTGGCCTACGTGGGGGTGATCCTCGAAGAGCGCATCCACATCGCCAAATCCAAGCCGGTGATGCTGGCCGCGGCGCTGATCTGGGGCATGATCGCCTGGCAAACCGGCGGCACCGGCCACGATGCGAACCTCACGCGCGAAGCCTTCGAGGCGATGTTCCTCGAATACTCGGAGATCTTCTTCTTCCTCGTGGTGGCAATGACCTACGTCACCGCGATGGGCGAGCGCGGCGTGTTCGAGGCGTTGCGCTCGCAACTGATCCGCTACGGCTTCAGCTATCGCAGTCTGTTCTGGATCACCGGCCTGCTCGCCTTCCTGCTGTCGCCGGTGCTGGACAACCTGACCACCGCGCTGGTGATGTCCGCCGTGATCCTGGCGGTAGGCGCCGGCAACGCGCGCTTCATCACCCTGGCAATGATCAACCTGGTGGTGGCAGCCAATGCCGGCGGCGCGTGGAGCGCCTTCGGCGACATCACCACGCTGATGGTGTGGCAGGCGAACAAGGCGCAGTTCTTCGACTTCTTCCAACTGTTCTTTCCAGCGGTGGTCAACTGGCTGGTGCCTGCGCTGATCATGTCCTTCGCGCTGCCAAGGGGTCGGCCGACCTGCACCGACAGCCACAGCCGGATCAAGCACGGCGGCATCAGCATCTGCCTGACTTTTGCGCTGACCATCGCCATCACGGTGATCGGGCGGCAGTGGCTGGACATGCCCGCCGCCTACGGCATGCTGACCGGGCTGGCCCTGCTCAACCTGGTCGCCAGCCGCATCGACTATCGCCAGCGCCACTACGCGCTGGCGCATGGTGCGGAAGAACAGGGCTACTCGATCTTCCGCATCATCGCCAACGCCGAGTGGGACACCTTGCTGTTCTTCTACGGGGTATTCGCCTGCGTCGGCGGGCTGGCGGCACTGGGCTATCTGGAACTGGCCTCGACCCAGCTGTACGGCAATCTTGGCCCAACCACCGCGAACGCCGCGATGGGCGTGCTCTCGTCGGTGGTCGACAACATCCCGATCATGTTCGCGGTGATCAAGATGAATCCGCCGATGGACAACTCGCAGTGGCTGCTGATCACGCTGACCGCCGGCGTGGGCGGCAGTCTGCTGTCAGTCGGTTCGGCGGCCGGTGTCGCGCTGATGGGCGCGGCACGCGGCCAGTACACCTTCATCAGTCACCTGCGCTGGAGCTGGGCGATCGCGCTGGGCTACGTGGCCAGCATCGCCATGCATTTGTGGCTGGCCAGATCCGTATTCGGTTGAGCGGTTCCCAGCGGCGGGAAGCGCCGTCGGCAGCGGCCCTGTAACATCGGCTCCTGCCTGACGGAACGACGACTCATGCATCACGCCGCCGACATCCTGCTTACCCTGTTCATCATCTTCGTCGCCGCGCAGATCGGTGCCGAGATTGCCCAGCGCCTGAAACTGCCCGGCGTGGTCGGCGAGATCGCCGCCGGTTGCGTGGTCGGTCCGTCGTTGCTGGGCTGGCTGACCCCGGAACAGATCCTGCCCGGCACGCCGCTGGATGTACTGGCCGAGATCGGCGTGGTGTTCCTGCTGTTTTCGGTGGGCCTGGAAACCCGGCTGGACGACCTCAAGAAAGTCGGCAAGAGCGCCCTGCTGGTCGGCGTGCTCGGCGTCATCCTTCCCTTTGCCGCCGGTGCGCTGTGGGCGCATGGCGAAGGCTTCGAGTGGATCAAGTCGATGTTCGTCGCAGCGGCTTTCGTCGCCACCTCGGCCGGCATCACCGCGCGGGTGCTGCAGGAACTGGGCGTACTGCAACGCATTGAAAGCCGCGTGATCCTGGGCGCGGCGGTGATCGACGACATCCTCGCCATGTTGCTGCTCGGCGTGGTGTCCTCGCTGCAGGGCGGCGGCTCGCTGGACCTGCAATCGCTGCTGCTGACCATGGCCGGCGCGATCGGCTTCGTGGCGATCATCGGCTGGGGCGGCTCGAAGGTGATGCGTCATCGCTCGAGCTGGCTGGAGGCGCCGATCAGCCCGCATTCGGCGCTCACCGTGGTGCTGGCGATCTGCCTGGGGCTGGCGTGGCTGTCCACCCGCTTCGGGCTGGCGGCGATCATTGGTGCCTTCCTTGCCGGCATGATCGCCTCGGAAACCCGTCAGCGCGAGGACCTGGAGCACCAGACCCTGCCCCTGCTCTCTTTCCTTACCCCGTTCTTCTTCGTGGTGACCGGCGCCAAGGTCAACCTGGCCGAACTGGCCAGCGTCGATGCGCTGGTGATGCTGCTGGTGGTCACCGCGATCGCGATCGCGTCCAAGCTGCTTGGCGGTTTCCTCGGCTCGCTGTCGCTGGGCCGGCGCAGTGCCACCATCATCGGTTTCGGCATGGTGCCGCGCGGCGAGGTGGGGGTGGTGATCGCCAGCCTCGGCCTGGCGGCCGGCGTGTTCAGCGACCGGATCTACGCCATCATCGTGGCGATGTCCCTGCTCACCGCCATGGTCACGCCGCCGGTGCTGGCGTGGTTGCTCAAGCGCGGCGACAACGGCGAACTCGCCGAATGACCGACCGGGCATCGATCTGCCAATAACGTACACACACGGATGCCGCAGTCGGCCTATGCTGGGCAAGGTTGATCAGCGCTCTGGGGAGCACCGCATGGATACGAAGAAGACCGTCCTCATTGTCGATGACGACAACCTGGTGCTGGAATCCATCGACCTGCTGCTGTCGGCGGCCGATGGTCTGCAAAGCATTCGTGCGATAGGTGTATCCGGCGCCATGAGCCACCTGCGGCAGGCGCATGTCGACGTGCTTGTCGCCGACGTGATTCTTGCCGGTACGGTCTCCGGCATCGACATCTGCCACGAGGCGATCAAGCGCAATGACGAAGTGGCCATCGTGGTGATCACGGCCGACACCGAAGTCCACGTCCACGATATCCCCGATCGCGGCGTCTTCCTGCGCAAGCCCTTCGGCGCAACCGAGTTGCTGGCGGCGATTCAACTGGCACTGGGCAAGGTCAAGCGGCGCTGAACCGCACGAGCGCGTGGGCTCAGAAGGATTCCTGGCGTTCACGTACTTCACTCGCGGTCCGGCCGTAGCGTGCGCGAAACGCGCGCTGGAATTGCCGCTCGCTGGAAAAGCCGTGGCGAAAGGCGAGATCGGAGATGTTCCTGTCCGGTTGTTCGCGAAGATCCCGGTGCACGGCTTCCACCCGGCGCTCGCGAATGTAGTGCTGCACGCCCCCACTGTCGGCAAACATCCGATACAACTGCGCACGCGACACGTGGAACCGTCGCTGCAGCACGGCAGCGCCAAGCTCGTGGTCGCCCAGTTGGGCGTCGATATGTTCGCGAATGCGCACGTGCAGCGTCTCGGCCCATGGCGGACGATCGCGCTGGCGGGTTTCGGCACGCAGGCAGCCGCGCACCACCGCCAGCGTGGCGCTGGCTGCGGTGCCGGCGTGGCCGGGCTCGATGTCGGGCAGCGTCAGCAGCAGATGCAGCAGGTGCTGGGTCAGCATCCGGCACGGCAGGTGGTCCTTGCGCAGCACCCTGCCGTGCAGCGGCGGATGCATCTGGTCGATCGCCTTGTGCCCGAGCAGCAGATTGACGTGTGCGCAGTTCGCTTCCCACAGTTCGACCGGCTGCGCCAGATCGTTCAGGTAGATGTCGCCCACGCGCAACTCGACCGTGCCGCGCTTGCCGAAATTGCCCCGTGCCGAGCCGCTCAGCAGCAGCCGCAGCAGGACGCAATCACTCAGCGGACTGCGGGCGATCAGGGCGGCATCCCGCCGGTACCTCGCCGGGCTTGCGCTTGACCGCGCCACCCGCAGCGGCCCCAGCTCGAACACGATGATCGACGCGTCCATCGGCGCGTCATCCTCCGGCAGGACCTCGGCCAAGGCACTGATCCAGCGCGCATAGGCCCGCGAGCGCAACAGCGGCTCGACCAAGGCAGTGCTGAAGGTCCTGCACGGCAGTGCGGCCTGCCGGCCCTTCACTGGAACGGGCGTATCCATCGAACTCCTCCTGAGATCGAGTTCCTCCCCGGGGGAGGTTTGGCAGCCACGCACATACCATGCCACCGCGTTTCACCTGCGCGCGGTGACACGTCGATGGCGCGTGCCGGCGACGACTGCATCCATCATGCGGAACCAGCTTCGTGCGAAGACCCGTTTCCGCGCTTCGCCATGGATGCCATCGCTGCCGGAACCTGTCCAGTAGCTCGACACGAAAAGACGCAAGGTGGAGACGAAACGTCGCGAGTCGGCAAATGAAACGTCGCATGCGGCTGTATCGGCCCGCCTAGAATGCAGTGGCAGGAATCCGATGTGGAAATCCGATCTTGTGACGCAGGGCCGGCTGGAACGCCGGAGCTGAACCTGGTCGCGAAGTCTGCGTCCCCGGCCGGATGCGGTGCGCCCCCGCATCGACTCTGTCCATCCGGCCGGGCGACGCATCGATGCGGAAATCGCAACGACGTGCCGACATATCGTTCAACAGGCGACAGGTCATGCCGCTTTCGCCAACGTTAACGCGACGCCCCGTATCGGCAAGCGGCTCGCGTCACGCCCACGCAGGATGCGCTGATTTCGGGCGTCCAGACGAAACCGCGACAGCCATCCGAGGGAACGGACATGGAACACGATGCATGCACGTCGACGCCCCGCCCGTGCGCGCTGCACCTCACCGATGACCTGTCGCAGGCGACGCGCGCCGGCCGGGCCGCTTGCCGGGGGCTTCCCTGACAACTGTCGCAGCTGAGCAGTTTCTGACCCTGCCAGCGACGTGGATGACAGTGCGAGATGAAATGACGCATGCCGGAGCATGCGTGCGGCACCAACCGATGTCGACGGGAGGCAGCGCCATGCACCGTGACACGGAAAGGCTTGACGCCGGTGGCGACACTCCCGCCGTGGCGGCTGCCATCGAGCTCAAGCGTGTTTCTCAGACCATGGAACGTCCGATGAACTGCACTCTGGCAAATGAATCGCCCCAGGCGCACTGGCTGGCTCAGCTGGACACCGCCACGCGGCCGGCGGAAATCGCCGCCATGATCGTCGAACTGGCCGAAGCCTACGCCGAATGTGCCAGCGCCCGTGTGCTGTGGGAACTTGGCGCCGGCATCAAGCCCGGTCGCAACTCGCCCGAAGGCTGGTTGCGCGGGGTGGCAGCGTCGGGTATTCCGCAACGCGTGCCAGCGATTGGCGCGGTCGCCTTTCGCCTGTGCGAGCGACCGCGGCCGATCTTGCTGCTGCTCACCTTGCACAACGGCTGCGACGCCACGGCGCTGATTGCCGAACTGCAACCCTTGCTGCAACTGGCCGGACGTCGGCTGGGCATCCTGCTGGGCTGGATCGAGCAACACCGTGCGCCACCGCCGCTGGAGTATTCCGAGCGGCTGCATCGTGCGCTGTTCAGCATCGCCGACCTGGCTGGCTGCGGTCGCGACATCCGCGCCATCCTGCGCGAGATCCACGCGGTCATGCGCGGCCTGCTTCCTGCCGACAACTTCTGCGTGGTGAGCCACGATCCGCAGCGCGAGCTGCTGCGTTTCGTCTATGCCTCCGATCCGCGCAGCCTGCCGCCACTGGCGGCCTCCGGCAATGACGTGTCGCTGGCCTCGATCAGCGGCTCGCCGCTGTGGTACCTGCTCGGCGAGGGCAAGGCGCTGCTGGGCACGCCGGCGCAACTGGGCAAGCAGGTCTCCGGGCCGCTGGTGGTGGAGCTCGACGACACGCAGTGGATGGGCGTGCCGATGTTGTACCAGGGCGAAATCCACGGCGCCGTGGTGGTGCGCAGCAGGCAGCCCGACCACGGCTACTCGAACGAGGACCTGGTGCTGCTGGAATTCGTCGCCACCCATATACGCTGTGTGATCGAGCGGCACCGTGATGCCGATGTCGAGCGCGAAGAGCAGTTGCGCGCAATGGCGCTGGTCGAGGCCAATCGTGTCTTGCAGGACCGCGTCGCCCAGCGCAGTCGTGCCCTGCACAAGGAGGTCGGCGAGCGCGCGCGGGTGCAACAGCAACTTGCCCACGAGCAGACCCACGACGCGCTGACCGGCCTGGCCAATCCGCGCTGCCTGCACGAACACATCGAGCGCCTGCTCGGCATGCAGCAAGGCGGCCCGTCCGGACCCGTCGCGCTGCTGCAGCTGAACCTGGATCGCTTCGCCGGCATCAATGATGGGCTTGGCCACTTCACCGGCGACCAGGTATTGCAGCAGGTCGCGGCGCGCCTGTCCGAATGCCTGGGCAACCGACCGGGCCTGGTCGCGCGACTGGCCGGCGACGAGTTTGCCGTGCTGATCGAGCAGGTGGCCGGCGCACGCCAGGCCATGCGCATGGCCCGGCGCATCATCGACCGGATTGGCCAGCCGATCTGCCTGAGCGGCCGCGAATTTCACGTCTCCGCCCGCATCGGTCTGCTCGTGTGCGATGCCCGTTACTGCACGCTCGAGCAGGTCCTGCGCAACGCCGACATCGCGCTGCACCGCGCAGCCTCCGTCGACTTCCCGCGCATCGCGCTGTTCGAACCGGCGATGGCCGACGAGGTCGTCGAACGGCTGGCGCTGGAAACCGACCTGCGCGAGGCTTTGCGCGAACACGCCTTCAAACCGTATTTCCAGCCGATCCGCCGCCTGCACGACAACACCATTGCCGGCTACGAGGCGCTGATCCGCTGGCCCCGGCCTGGCCACGGCGTGCTGGAACCGGCGGATTTCCTCAAGCAGGCGCGGAACTGCCGGCTGATCGAGGCGATCGACTGGCAACTGTTCGAACACAGCTTTCGCAGCTTTGCGCAGCACGGACCGGCCGATACTTTCCTCACTTTCAATGTATCGGCCGCGCATCTGGGCACGCCGGACTTCGACCGGCGCCTGCTCGAACTGCTGGCCAGCGTGAAGCTGCCGGCGTCGCGGGTCGTCGCGGAGGTCACCGAGGAAGCCCTGCTGGAAAACCCCGATCAGGTGCACACCATGCTGGTGCGGCTGCGCGCAGCGGGGGTAAGCGCGGCACTGGACGATTTCGGTACCGGATACTCCTCGCTGCACTACCTGCAGTGCCTGCCGCTGCGCATGCTGAAGGTCGACCGCGTCTTCGTGGACGGACTGGGCAAACCGGCCACCAGCGGCAGCGCCAACATCATCGCGGCGGTCATCGCGCTGGCGCGCTCGATGGACATCCAGGTGATCGCCGAAGGCATCGAGACCGTCGAACAGCGCCATGCCTTGGCCGCGATGGGCTGCCCGTTGGGCCAGGGTTACCTGCTGGGTCGACCGGACTGCGCGCTGAGCGGCACGGTGGTGCCGGCCGGGGCGATGATCGCCACCTAGCCAGCGTCGTCCGCGAGTGCGTCGATGTCGTCACGGCGACCGATTGCGTCTGCCCAACGGAGCGGCCAGACTCGGCGCTGGCGATCACACCGGGGAAGTCGATCATGCATCCGTTGCGCGTACTCACGCTGTCTGCCGTCATTGCCGCCACCCTGCTCGCCGGCTGTTCCGCAGCGGATCAGGCCGCACCACCGGCTGCCGCGCCGGCCACTGCCGCGTCGAGCGTCCATGCCGCAAGCGCCAACCGGGATGCCGCGCTGGCGTCCAGCGTCGATGCCTTTCTCGGCGGCTACTTCCAGCATTACCCGGTGTTTGCAGCCAACGCCGGCAAGCACGCGTTCGATGGCCAGCTGCCCGACTACAGCGCCGCAGGGCTGAAGGCCAGCGCCGACTGGCTGCACGCGCAACGCAACGGTTTCGCGGCGTTCGCCGACGACCAGCTCGATGCACAGGGCCGCTTCCAGCGCGACTACGTGCTGGCGGTGATCGACGGCCAGCTGTTCTGGCTGGAGGACTCCGGCGCGCCCTACAGCAACCCCACCTTCTACACCGGCGACCTGTCGCCGAGCATGTACCTGACCCGGCCGTACGCGCCGCTGGCCCAGCGCATGGCGGCCTTCGTCACCTATCAGGAGGCGCTGCCGAAGGCGCTGGCGCAGATCAAGGCCAACCTGAAACTGCCGCTGCCGGCTTCCTACATCGACGTGGGCGTCAACTCGTTCGCCGGCTTCGCCAGCTTCTTCAAGACCGACGTGCCCGGCATCTTCGCCGAGGTGAAGGACGACGCGCTGCAGGCGCGCTTCAAGGCCAGCAATGCCGCCGCGATCAAGGCTGCGCAGGAGCTGGCCGACTGGCTCAAGGCGCAGAAGCCGCAGGCCACCCAGGACTTCGCGCTGGGCGCGGAAAAGTTCTCCAGGATGCTGTTCGCCACCGAGCGCGTCGACCTGCCGCTGGACCAGCTCAAGGCGATCGGCGAGTCGGATCTGCAGCGCAATCTTGCCGCGCTGAAAGCCGCCTGCGACCAGTTCGCCCCCGGCAAGTCGCTCAAGGACTGCGTGGCCAGGGAGAGCGCCGACAAGCCCGTCGGCGGTGCGGTGGAAGGCGCCCGCGCCCAGCTCGCCAGCCTGCGCCAGTTCATCGTCGACAGGAACCTGGCGACCATTCCCGGCACCGAACAGGCCAAGGCCGAGGAAGCACCGCCGTTCAACCGCTGGAACTTCGCCTATATCGAAATTCCCGGGCCGTACGAGAAGAACCTGCCGTCGGTGTACTACATCGCCCCGCCGGATCCGAGCTGGAGCAAGGCTGACCAGGCCGCCTACGTGCCGGGCAAGGCAGCGCTGCTGTTCGTCTCCGCCCACGAAGTGTGGCCCGGCCATTTCCTGCAGTTCCTGCACGCCAACCGCGCCGACTGGAAGTTCGGCCAGTTGTTCGTCGGCTACGCCTTCGCCGAAGGCTGGGCGCATTACGCCGAGGAGATGATGTTCGACGCCGGCGTCGATGGCGGCACGCCGGAAATCCATGTCGGCCAACTCACCAACGCCCTGCTGCGCGACGTGCGCTACCTCTCGGCGATCGGTCTGCACACCGGCGGCATGAGCGTTGCGCAGTCCGAGCAGATGTTCCGCGAGCAGGCCTTCCAGGACCCGGGCAACGCCCGTCAGCAGGCCGCCCGCGGCACCTACGATCCGGCCTATCTCAACTACACCATGGGCAAGCTGATGATCATGCAACTGCGCCAGGACTGGATGGCCGCCCATCCGGGGCCGGACGCGCTCAAGGCGTTCCACGACCAGTTCCTCAGCTACGGTGGCCCGCCGATCCCGCTGGTGCGGCAGCAGATGCTGGGTGGGCCGGTGGCGGCGAAATTGTGGACGGCCGGGCCGGCGGCCGCGCCGACGAGCGTCGCAGGCATGCACTGATCCGCTGCCGTGTGCGCGGCGCCCGCTTCGCCGACCAGGCGGCGCGGGCGCTGGCGCACCCGGCCCGCCGCCAGCTTGCGGCATCACGTCGCGCGGGCAGCGGTGACCACGCAATCGACGTAGAGTGGCCGGCAAGCCCGCGCTGGGCACGCGACGACCTGCTGCAGGCAGTCCGCCGCATGGCTGGATTGCCCGCTCCGCCCATCACAGGAGGCCCGCCGTGGCTGACATTCCAACGGAAGCCGATGTGCTCTCCCCTGCTGCACCGACGGGCCACTGCCTGCCGCCCGTGGGCGGGCCCGATGACAGCCACCAGGCGCTGACCACACGCGCACGCAAGCTGGGGCCGATCCGCATGGCGGTGGTGCACCCCTGCGACGAAACCAGCCTTGCGGCAGCGCTGGAGGCACACACCGCCGGCCTGATCGACCCGCTGCTGGTGGCGCCGCGGACCAGGCTGCTGCAGCTGGCCCGCGATGCCGGGCTGGATCTGGCCGGCATCGCCATCGAGGACGTGGCGCACAGCCACGCTGCCGCCGCCAGGGCGGTGGAGCTGGCCAGCCACGGTCGCGTCGAGGCGCTGATGAAAGGCAGCCTGCACACCGACGAGCTGATGGCCGCGGTGGTGGCTGCCGCGGCGGGACTGCGCACGGAGCGCCGGATCTCGCACTGCTACCTGATGCACAGCCCGGCGTATCCACGGCCCTTCATCATCACCGACGGGGCGATCAACATCGCGCCCACGCTGGAGCAGAAGGCCGACATCATGCGCAATGCGATCGATCTGGCGCAGATCCTTGGCGTGGCCGTGCCGCGGGTGGCGATTCTCGCCGCGGTGGAAACCGTCAACCCGCACATGCAGGCCACGCTGGATGCCGCCGCGCTGTGCAAGATGGCCGAGCGCGGTCAGATCACCGGCGCCGTGGTGGACGGGCCGCTGGCCTTCGACAATGCCGTTTCCGCCGCTGCCGCGCGGATCAAGGGCATCGTCTCGGACGTGGCCGGCCTGGCCGACATCCTGCTGGTACCCAACCTGGAAAGCGGCAACATGCTGGCCAAGCAGCTCGAATACCTGGGCGATGCCGCCAGTGCCGGCATCGTGATGGGCGCGCGCGTACCGATCGTGCTGACCAGCCGCGCCGACTCGCGCGAGTCGCGGGTCGCCTCGTGCGCACTCGCGGCGCTGGTCGCCCACCATTACCGGGCCAGCCCGCCGTGACCAGCCGCGACGCCGACTCGCTGATCCTGGTGCTCAACTGCGGCTCGTCCAGCATCAAGTTTGCACTGTTCGATGCCCGCGACACGCCGCTGTCGCGCACCCCGGCGTGGCAAGGCAAGGTCGAGGGCATCACCGGCCCGGCGCCGGGATTCAGCCAGAGCGGTGCCGCGCGCGAAACGCTCTCACTGGATCCCGCGCGGCCCTACCACGACGCCCTGGCCCACCTGCGTCGGCGCATCGTGGCGCGGCTGGAAGGTCGCCGCATCGTGGCGATCGCGCATCGCGTGGTGCACGGCGGCAGCAAGTACTTCGTACCGGTGCGCATCGACGCCGCGGTGTTGGCCGACCTGCAAGGCTACATACCGCTGGCGCCGCTGCACCAACCGTTTGCGCTGGAGGCGATCGCCGCGCTGCTGGCCGAGCTGCCGCGGCTGCCGCAGGTGGCCTGCTTCGACACCGCGTTTCACCAGAGCATGCCGACGGTGGAGAAGATGCTGCCGTTGCCGCGCGCGGTGTGGGACCAGGGCCTGCGCCGCTACGGTTTCCACGGCCTGTCCTACGCCTACCAGTCGCAGGTGCTGGGCGAGCGCTACGGCGACGCCGCGCGCGGGCGCACCATCGTGGCGCACCTGGGCAGCGGCGCCAGCCTGTGCGCGATGCAGAACCTGCAAAGCGTGGCCACCACGATGGGCTTCTCCGCGCTGGACGGCCTGATGATGGGCACCCGCTGCGGCGCGCTGGATCCCGGCGCGGTGATCTACCTGATGCAGATCGGCAAGCTGTCGCTCGAACGCGTGGGCCACATGCTGTACCACGAGTCCGGCCTGCTCGGCGTGTCCGGCGTGTCCGACGACCCGCGCGTGCTGTTGCCACGCGAGCACGAGGCGCCCGTGCGCGAGGCACTGGCGTTGTATGTGCGCAGCATCGTGCGCGAGCTGGGTGCGCTCACGGCCACCCTCGGCGGGCTGGACATGCTGGCCTTCACCGCCGGCATCGGCGAGCACAACGCGGTGATCCGCGAACGCGTCTGCACCGGGCTGGGCTTTCTGGGCGTGGCGATCGACCCGGTCGCCAACGCGGCCGATGCGCCGGTGATCTCCAGCGCGTCGAGCAAGGTCCGCGTGGTGGTCGAGCCCACCAACGAGGAGTGGGTCGCGGCCACCGCCGCGCTGCCGTTGCTGGCGCGCTGAACCGTTACTCCAGCCTGCCGGCGTCCGGCGCGTTCCACATCCAGTGACGTATCTCCGGCAGGTCCTGGCCGTTCTCGTCGATGTACTGCTTGTGCTGCAGCAGCTTGTCCTGCAGGCGCTGCTTGAGGTGCGCGGCCTGCTCACCGAGCTGCGGCACGCGATTGATCACATCGATGACCAGGTGGAAGCGGTCCAGCGCGTTGAGCACGGTCATGTCGAACGCGGTGGTGATGGTGCCCTCCTCCTTGTAGCCATGCACGTGCAGGTTGTCGTGATTGGTGCGCCGGTAAGTCAGCCGGTGGATCAGCGTGGGGTACCCGTGGAACGCGAAGATCACCGGCTTGTCGCGGGTGAATAGCTGGTCGAAGTCCTCGTCGTCGAGTCCGTGTGGATGCTCGCTGGGCGATTGCAGCTTCATCAGGTCGACCACGTTGACCACGCGCAGCTTCAGCTGCGGCAGGTGACGGCGCAGGATCGACACCGCGGCCAGCGTCTCCAGCGTGGGCACGTCGCCGGCACAGGCCATCACCACGTCGGGCTCGCCCTGCTCGTCGCTGCTGGCCCACGGCCAGATGCCGATGCCCTGGCTGCAGTGCCGTTGCGCCGCCTCCATCGCCAGCCATTGAGGAGCCGGATGCTTGCCTGCGATCACCACGTTGACGTAGTGGCGGCTGCGCAGGCAATGGTCCATCACCGACAGCAGGCAGTTCGCATCCGGCGGCAGGTACACCCGCACGATCTCGGCCTTCTTGTTGACCACGTGGTCGATGAAGCCGGGATCCTGATGGGTGAAGCCGTTGTGGTCCTGCCGCCACACGTGCGAAGCGAGCAGATAGTTCAGCGACGCGAGCGGTCGCCGCCACGGGATGGCGGCGGTCATCTTCAGCCACTTGGCGTGCTGGTTGAACATCGAATCGACGATGTGGATGAACGCCTCGTAGCAGTTGAACAGGCCATGCCGACCGGTCAGCAGATAGCCTTCCAGCCATCCCTCGCACTGATGCTCGCTGAGCATTTCCAGCACCCGGCCCTGCGGCGCCAGAAACTCGTCGTTCGGCGCGGTAGCCGCCTCCCACTGGCGGTCGGTAGCCTCGAACACGGCGGCCAGCCCGTTCGACACGGTTTCGTCCGGCCCGAACACGCGAAAATTGCGCTGCCGTGCGTTCAAGCGGATTACCTCGCGCACGAACGGCCCCAGCACACGCGTGTCGCCGATGCCGCGCACGCCCGGCTGCGGCACGTCCACCGCATGCTCGCGGTAATCGGGCATGCACAGATCGCGCAGCAGCAGGCCGCCGTTGGTGTGCGGGTTGGCGCTCATGCGGCGGTTGCCGACCGGGGCGAGCGCGGCCAGTTCCGCGCGCAGCCGACCCTGCTCGTCGAACAGCTCCTGCGGCCGATAGCTGCGCAGCCATGCCTCGACCTGCTGCAGGTGTTCCGGCGGGCTGGTTTCCGTGACGGGGATCGGCACCTGGTGCGCGCGGAACGTGCCCTCGTTCGGCTTGCCGTCGACCATCTTCGGCCCGGTCCAGCCCTTGGGCGAATCGAGCACGATCATCGGCCAGCGTGGCCGCGTGGTGACGCCATGCAGGCGCGCATCGTCGCGAATCTGGCGGATCTGCGCCACCACCGCGTCGAGCGTGGCGGCCATCGCCTGATGCATCAGCTGCGGATCGCTGCCCTGCACGAAATGCGGCGTCCAGCCGTAGCCGCGCAGCAGCTGCTCCAGTTCCTCGCGGCTGATCCGCGCCAGCACGGTGGGGTTGGCGATCTTGTAGCCGTTCAGATGCAGGATCGGCAGTACCGCGCCGTCACCCACCGGATCGAGAAACTTGTTCGAATGCCAGGCAGTGGCCAGCGGCCCGGTTTCCGCCTCGCCATCGCCGATCACGCAGGCCGCGATCAGCTCGGGGTTGTCGAACACCGCGCCAAACGCATGGCTCAATGAGTAGCCCAGCTCACCACCCTCGTGCAGCGAGCCCGGACATTCCGGCGAGGCGTGGCTGGGTATGCCACCCGGAAACGAGAACTGCTTGAACAGCCGCTGCAGCCCCGCCTCGTCCTGGCCGATCTCGGGATACACCTCGCTGTAGGTGCCATCCAGATACGCATTTGCCACCACCGCCGGGCCGCCGTGGCCGGGGCCGGAGATGTAGAACATGTCCAGCTCGTGCTGCCGGATCACCCGGTTCAGATGCGCATAGATGAAATTCTGCCCCGGCGTGGTGCCCCAGTGGCCCAGTTGCATGCGCTTGACATGTTCGAGCTTCAGCGGCTCGCGCAGCAGCGGATTCGCACGCAGGTAGATCTGCCCCACCGCCAGGTAGTTCGCGGCGCGCCACCAGGCGTCGATGGCCTGCAACTGGTCGGGGGCTAGCGGCTGGGGGTTCAAGGTATCGGTGGTCATGATCAGGCACTCCCGAAAATGCAAGAAGGGCAATTCAGGGCACTATGCGCCTCACGGGACGTGAATTTCGCTGTGGCACCTCGCCACACCCACGGTGCGACAGTTTCATCATTGGATATCTTCACGCCCCTGCCTTACGCCGTTGCAGCGCCCCGGTTGGATCACGCATCGGAAACAGCACAGCATGACCGTACATGAAAACACCGAAGACGGCGGTCCGCAGACCCCGCCGTGGGCCAATCTCGGCGCCGGCCTGATCAGCGGCGCGGCAGACGACGACCCCAGCG
Source organism: Rhodanobacter ginsengiterrae (assembly GCF_050026815.1). Taxonomy (NCBI): domain Bacteria; kingdom Pseudomonadati; phylum Pseudomonadota; class Gammaproteobacteria; order Lysobacterales; family Rhodanobacteraceae; genus Rhodanobacter; species Rhodanobacter ginsengiterrae. Next base: position 142,912 of record NZ_JALBWO010000052.1, read on the forward strand.
GCATTGCCACCTACTCGCAGGTGGGCGCGGCGTTCGGCTACGGCATGCTGTGGGCCGTGCTGGTGACCATGCCGCTGATGATCGCCATCCAGGCGATCAGCGCCGGCATCGGTCGCGTCACCGGCCACGGACTGATGGACGGCATGCGGCTGTACTACCCGCGCAGGCTGGTCTACGGCTTGCTGCTGCTGGTCGTCATCGCCAACGTGATCAACCTGGCGGCGGACATCGGCGCGATGGGCGCGGCGCTGGCGCTGCTGATCGGCGGGCCGGCCCTGCTCTACGCCGCCGGCTTCGCGTTGCTGTCGTTGGTGTTGCAGGTGTTCATTCCGTTCACCCGCTACTCGCCCGTCCTCAAGGTGCTCACGCTCAGCCTGTTCGCCTACGTCGCCACCGTGCTGGTGATCGACGTGCCTTGGCGCGCCGTGCTGCGCAGCGTGGTGCTGCCGCCAATCAGCTGGAATGCAGCCTACGCGGTGGGACTGGTGGCTTTGCTGGGTACCACCATCAGCCCATACCTGTTCTGCTGGCAGGCCTCCGAAGAAGTCGAAGAGATCGAATCGAGCAGGCAACGCAAGCCGCTGCACGACGCGCCGCAGCAGGCGCCGAGCGCGCTGCGGCGGATCGGCATCGACACCACGGTGGGAATGATCTTCTCCAACCTGATCGCGTTCTGCATCGTGCTCACCGCCGCTGTCGTGCTGCACGCCCACGGCAAGACCGACATCCAGTCCTCGGCCCAGGCCGCCGAAGCCCTGCGGCCGCTGGCCGGCGATCTTGCGTTCATGCTGTTCGCCGCCGGCATCCTCGGCACCGGCCTGCTGGCCGTGCCGGTACTGGCCGGTGCCACCGCCTATGCCGCCGCGGGCGCGTTCGGCCAACGCAGCGGGCTGGAATACAAGCCGCGCGAGGCACGTTTTTTCTACGCCGTACTGATCGGCTCCGCCCTGCTCGGCATCGCGCTCAACCTCACCCCGCTCGACCCGATCAAAGCGCTGTACTGGAGCGCCGTGATCAACGGCGTGGCCGCCGTGCCGCTGATGATCGCGATGATGCTGATGGGCTCGAACCCCGGCCTGATGGGCGAATTCACCATGCCCTGGCCGCTGAAACTGCTTGGCTGGCTGGCCACCGCGGCGATGGCGGCGGCGGTGGTGGTGATGTTCGTGACCTGGGGGAAGTGAGGCCCGGTCCGGCATGAGGTGAGGTCATTCCAGGTGCGCCGGGATGTCTGCGGCGGCGATCCTGATTGGCCACGTTCTTTTTCGCTTTGAGAATACGAAGGCCGTTGTTATCCGAATTTCATCGCCTTCGTTCTCATCCCTCATCCTTGTGTGTGGGCCGCCACGAAACTGCGCAGCACATCGTTGATCCGTGTCTGGTAACCCTTGCCACCATGCTTGAAGTAATCGAGCACGTCCTGGTCGATCCGCAAGGTCACCTGCGCCTTGGGTTCGACTCGCGCCGGACGATGCTTCGCCCAGAACTCGGCCGACATCGCGGCAATGTCGCTGTAGTTGATGCTGCCATCCGGCTGGTCCGCCACCGCCTGCAGGCGCTTGCGCTGAACGGCGGTCAACGGCTTGGGATGTTTGGGATCAAGCTTCATTTTCACGGTAGTACGCTCGCTCGCTGGCATTGGCCTTGCGGGCCGAAATGATGCGGATGATGTCTCCATCGGCACCGCGCAAAGTGCAGGCAACGACCAGCAACACCAGCCCCGCCCGACCCATCGTCAACCATCGGATCTCACCGTAGTCCTCGCGGACATCGACGATGTCGACACGTCCGTCATCCAGAAACACATGGGCCGCATCTTCAAAGGCGATGCCATGCTTGCGCAGGTTCGAAGCCGCCTTCGCATCGTCCCACTCGAAGTCCATATCCGTGGATTCCAGATTCCGTAGTTACGAATTGTAGTTACATGGAGTGCGACTGTCAAAGTGGCATGCGCCGGCTGCCCATTGCCTGGGCGGGTCGTTCGCCGCCGCCCGCTCCAGAACGGGGTCCGCTCCAGAACGGGGTCAGGTTCACTTACCAGGCCTCAGGAAGTGAACCTGACCCCGTTTTGATGCATGCGCCATTGGTCGTGCTGACCGACGCCGGCATGCGCTCGGCGGGGAATTCATGGCGAGTTGGCTATGGGCTTCGGCAAGAACTGTGTCAGGGACAATTTGAGGAACGCGATGTTCGCCTCACCACCTACTATCGATTGCCCTGACATTTCTTCTTACGAGTAGAGCCGATCTGCCCCAGCGCCTTTCAGGAAATTGTCCCTGACACCTTTTCGCGCGAATATAAGTAGCCGATCGTGGCGTGACAGGGATGAAATCGCAATGCCAATCTTCGATCTTTATTCGAAGCGTCAACGCCGCGCTCGAGGCGAAATGCCCGACGTCTACACCTACGACGATTTGCCAGAAAAGCTTCGCGTCCAAATTCACCACATTGTCAAAGATGTATTTGACTCCGCGCCGCATGATGAGTCACAAAATGCATACGCATACGTTGTCAACGTCCTGTGCCGCGAATACGGACTTTTTGAACTGCTTCCCGGCCGGCTCGATCAGAGAACACAACTCTTTCAATTTTTCACAACGGTTCAACCGATTGATAGAGCTCTCGACATCGTCGAGCTTTGCTTCGTGGTGGCTAACTTGGAGCATATGTGGCCTACCCGTCACTACTACCCTGGCAGAGCAGCACGGGCATCTGAGGCTATCGAAGAGCTAAACGAGCGATTTAAGGAGCATGCCATCGGCTTTCGGTTTGAGTCGGGTCAACTTATTCGCGTAGATTCGGAATATGTACACGCTGAAGCGGTCAAGCCCACACTCATATTTCTGCGTCAAAAAGGTTTTGCGGGCGCGAATGATGAGTTTCTAGCCGCTCACGAGCACTACAGGCACGGCCGATACAAAGAGTGCTTGGTTGACTCACTCAAGGCATTCGAAAGCACCATGAAGACTATCTGTGATCAGCGAAATTGGACGGCAAAACCTGGTGCAACCGCTAGCGCCCTTATCGATTTATGTGCGGAACAAGGACTGTTTGCGAAGAGCTACAACTCGCAACTTAGTTCCCTTCGAACCTTGTTGGCGAGTGGTGTTCCAACTGTTCGCAATACTTTGGGTGGGCACGGTCAAGGGAGGGAGGTGACGGTTGTTCCAGAGCACGTCGCTCGGTACGCCCTCAACCTCACGGCCTCGAATATTCTATTTCTGGTCGAATCTAACGAAGCGCTGAACGAATAGCTGAGCCAAGCAAGGTCAATACCGCCTGTATGTTGACGCGGCAGCACGACGAGCGGGATTGTTCGGCTCATCCATGAGCCTCACCCCTTCGCGCTGCGCGCTACGGGGCCAGCCTGCGGCTGTCCAATTTTGTTCCAGACAAAATTGTCGAACCCGGGTGGGTTCTCACCCCGTCGTCACCGTCAGAAACGCAAAACGCCCCGCATGGGGGCGTTTTGCGTTTCTGGCGGAGAGAGTGGGATTCGAACCCACGGTAGGCTCACACCTACGGCAGTTTTCAAGACTGCTGCCTTAAACCACTCGGCCATCTCTCCATAAACTTTGTTGTCTGCTGCAAGGCGCGCGTTGCGCGCCACTACGGCAGTTTTGCTACGGGCATCCTGCCCTTCGCCCCTTCGGGGCCAGCGACTACGTCGCTGTCCGCTTCGGCTTCCTGCCTCTGCGTCAAGACTGCTGCCTTAAACCACTCGGCCATCTCTCCAGAACTCGTTGTCTGCAGCAAGATGCGCTTCGCGCGCCACTACGGCAGTTTTATTCCGGGCATCCTGCCCTCCACCCCTTCGGGGCCAGCGGCTTTGCCGCTGTCCGCTTCGGCTTCCCCGGATCAAGTCCGGGGCGGGCTCCGCCTCCGCGTCAAGACCGCTGCCTTGAACCACTCGGCCATCTCCATGGGACACGCATTGTACGGCCAGTCGCGTCGCTAGCCAACGCGACGAGCTCGTTCGGCTCATGGCTCGCCGAAGATCGCCGCCTTGTCGCTGCCAGGTGCTGCGCAATGAAGCGATCCCCAGACTAGACTGGTCGCCCGTCTTCAAATGAAGCCTGCAGCACATGGCATCGAAATTGTTCGGGATGGAACTTGCTGAGGTGGCGTCCAGGCAGGCGCAGGAAGTACGGCGGGCGCTCGAAAAGAAGAGTGATCGTCACCTGGCTGTTCACGCGGCCCGCAAGGCCATACGAAGGCTTCGGGGGACGCTGGCTCTGGGCCGGGACGTTTTCGGCGCGAAGTTTGATGCCATCGACAAATCGCTGGATCGATTGGCTGATGGCCTGTCTGCGCTTCGTGACGCTCAAGTGGTGGTGGAAACGGCGTCCAAGCTGGCGAATGACCACCAGCCGTACTGGAAAGAAATATCCGATCAGCTGGGTCACCGCCGCGACCGTTTGCTTGACGCTGCGTTGTCCCGCGATCCGGATTTTTCGAAACGGCGCGCCAGGATAAGCCGGATGGCATTGGCGATAACCGACCTTCCATGGACGGACCTGACGAAGAAGGTGGTGCGCGACTCCGTCCTGCATAGCCTGCGACGCCTGGAGAAGGCGAAGACTGCTGCGCGGGAAGAAGGTTCGTCGGTCCGCCTTCATCGTTGGCGCAAGCGTGTACGTCGCCTTCGATTGCAACTTGAAACGTTGAACGGGGTTGCGGCGTCGGCTGACTGGAAAGATCTCGAAGCGGTCAAACGCAAAGTGGAATCAACGCGTTCGCTGCGTCGTCTGGCAGACAAACTTGGCTGGCGGCAGGATTTGCAGGTTCTTCGCTCGAGCATCCGCCACGCTGGAAACCCGGCGCTGGCGAAGCAGCTTCGCAGCGGCATCGATCACGAGATCGGGCGCCTGAAATCATGATGCCGCCCGCCAGTTTGCGCTGCCGGCGGAGCAACTCGGTCTATCAGGAACCTTGCGGTGGACGGACATTGGCGCTCTTCTTCGACAACGCCACCAGACAGCCCACCAGGATCGCCACCGGGATCAGCGCACCCAGCAGCGGGAACAGCAGCACCGGTTGACGGATCACCATCGGGATCAGCTGCGTGGCGCTGGCGAAGGCGATGATCCACAGGCGCAGGCGGCGGCTGTGACGGGCGAACCAGAAGCTGCCGACGACCAGCAGCAACGCGATGACGGAGAGCACGAGGTCGACCGTCGGCATCTGCCACACCGTATCGAAGCTCAGCCGCATGCCGATCACCGTGGCCAACACGATCAGCAGGAAGTAGCTGGTATAGAACTCGACCTTGTCCCAGGTGCCGCGCACCGGCGCTGCGGCGTTCATGCAATGCGATCCAGCCCGGCCATGTACGGGCGCAGCACGTCAGGCACGTTGATCGAGCCGTCGGCGTTCTGGTTGTTCTCCATCACCGCGATCAGGGTGCGGCCAATGGCGAGGCCGGAGCCGTTCAAGGTGTGCACCAGCTCCGGCTTGCCAGTGTCGGCGTTGCGCACGCGAGCTTGCAGGCGGCGGGCCTGGAAGTCCTCGCAGTTGGAGCAGCTGGAGATTTCGCGGTAGGTCTGCTGGCTGGGCAGCCACACTTCGAGGTCGTAGGTCTTGACCGCGGTGAAGCCCATGTCGCCGCTGCACAACAGCATCTTGCGGTACGGCAGGCCGAGTTTCTGCAGCACGGTTTCGGCGTGACCGACCATTTCCTCCAGCTGCGCGTGCGACTGGTCGGCACGGGCGATGTGCACCATCTCGACTTTCTCGAACTGGTGCTGGCGGATCATGCCGCGGGTGTCGCGACCATAGCTGCCGGCCTCGGCGCGGAAGCACAGCGTGTGCGCGGTGAGGCGCAGCGGCAGTGCGTCGGCGTCCTGGATGGTGTCGCGCACCAGGTTGGTCAGCGAGACTTCGGCGGTGGGAATCAGGTAGCGCTTCGTTTCGCCGACTTCGGTGGCGAACAGGTCTTCCTCGAACTTCGGCAGCTGGCCGGTGCCCTGCATGCTGTCGGCGTTGACGATCACCGGCACGTTGCATTCGAGGTAGCCGTGCTCGCCGGTGTGCAGGTCGAGCATGAACTGGCCGAGCGCGCGATGCAGGTGGGCCAGCTGGCCGCGCAGCACGGTGAAGCGCGCGCCGGACAGCTTGGCGCCGGCGTCGCCGTCGAGCCAGCCGTGACGTTCGCCCAGCTCGACGTGATCCTTCACCGCGAAATCGAAGCTGTGCGGCGTGCCCCAGCGGCTCACTTCGACGTTGCCGTGCTCGTCCTTGCCGATGGGCACCGACTCGTGCGGGATGTTCGGGATGCCCAGCGCTATGTCGGCCAGCTTCGCCTGCACCTCGGCCAGCGCCTGTTCGTTGGCCTTGAGCTTGTCGCCGATGCCGGCGACCTCGGCCATCAACGCGGCCACGTCTTCGCCCTTGGCCTTGGCCTGGCCGATCGCCTTGGAGCGGGTGTTGCGCAGGTTCTGCAGTTCCTGGGTTTCCATCGCCAGCTGCTTGCGGCTGTTCTCCAGCGACTCGACGGTGGCCACGTCGAGCATGTAGCCACGGGTTTCGGCCAGACGTGCGGCGGTTTCGGCGAGGCGCGAACGCAGCAGGGAGGGATCCAGCATGAGCGAAGTCCAGGTGAAGGCTTGAACCGGGAATTATCGCTGGGGGGTGGTGGTGGCCGCAATGTGAGTCTTGGTTGGCGTGGGGGCTTCAGCTTTGTGCGGACCCACAACGTTTGGTTGGCGTGGGGGGCTTCACCCCTGCGTGATCGCACAATTTCTGGTTGGCGTGGGGGGCTTCACCCCTCCCCGGCCCTCCCCTGCTGCACGTCCCGCAAGGGGACTTCCTTCGGTCGCAGGGGAGGGAGCAAAACCCGGCTTCGCAAGCAGCGATGCAGGCGGATTTAGCTGGCGAGTTTGCGTTCGCTGCGGCCCAGCCACCAGGCGATGGCGGCGCCGGCGAGCAGCCAGCCGACGAGTTGTTCGACCAGCGCGGCGAGGGTGAAGTCGAGCGGGAAGCGGTACCAGTTCCAGTACGGCACCACCGTGCACAGCCAGGCGAATGCCGCGGCAGCCGCCGCCACAGTCACGCGCCGGCGGAAACTCAAGCCTGCCAGCCCGAGCATGAAGGCCAGTGCCAGCGCGGCGAGCGTGTCGGAGGCCCACTGGCGGCCGATCTGCGGTCCCATCTGCATCATGTCGTCGCCTTGCGGCAGGTAGACCACGAAGGCATACGGTGAGGCCGCCGCCTTGGCCGAGTAGGCCTTCAGCACCGCCTCGTCGCCCATCTTGTTCGGGTCCAGCGATGGCAGCAGGTAGATGCCGGGCTGGCTGCCGAGGCCTTCATGCAGGCTGCTCAGCACGGCGTTCTCGTTGACCGGCAGACGGATGCCCTCCTCGCCAAGGCCCAGCGCCATGTGCGCCGCCACGCCCCACACGAACATCACGATGCCGCCGATCAGACCCGCTACCAGTACGCGCATGATCCACCCTCCCCGGTTGATGCGGCGAATCTAGGTCGGCTTTCGCACGGTGTGCAAGGGTGCGTGCAGCAGCGCGGATCAGCCGCCGCGGGCTTTCTCGCGGGCGGCGCGCAGGGCCAGCAGTTTCTCGCGCAGCTGCAGTTCCAGGCCGCGCTCGACCGGCTCGTAGAACACCGTGCCTTCGAGGCCCTCGGGCAGGCATTGCTGGTCCAGCGCGATGCCGCCTTCGGCATCGTGGTCGTACTGGTAGCCCTGGCCGTAGCCCATGCCTTTCATCAACTTGGTTGGCGCGTTGCGCAGGTGCATCGGCACTTCCAGCGTGCCGCCTTCGCGCACCGCGGCGCGGGCCTTGTTGTAAGCCATGTACGCCGCGTTGCTCTTGGGCGAGATCGCCAGCCAGATCGCCAGCTGGGCCAGGCCCAGTTCGCCCTCGGGGCTGCCCAGGCGCTCGTAGGTGTCCCACGCGTCCAGCGCCATGCGCCAGGCGCGCGGCTCGGCCAGGCCGATGTCTTCCACCGCCATGCGGGTCATCCGGCGGGCCAGATACAGCGGATCGACGCCGCCGTCGAGCATGCGGCACAGCCAGTACACCGCGGCGTCGGGGTCGGACGAGCGCACGGATTTGTGCAGCGCCGAGATCTGGTCGTAGAACTGCTCGCCCTGCTTGTCGAAGCGACGGGTGCGGTCGGCCAGCACCTGGCTCAGGGTGGTTTCGTCGATCTTCCGGTCTTCGGCCAGCTCGGCGGCGATTTCCAGCAGGGTCAGCGCACGGCGCACGTCGCCGTCGGCGGCCTGGGCGATCGACTCCAGCGACTCGTCGGCGACCTGCAGCTGCAATTCCCCCAGTCCGCGTTCGCCGTCGACCAGCGCACGCTTCAGCGCGGCGATGATGTCGTCGCTGGAAACCGGCTCCAGCACGTGCACGCGGCAACGCGACAGCAGCGCCGAGTTCAATTCGAACGAGGGGTTCTCGGTGGTGGCGCCGATGAAGATGATCACGCCGCGCTCGATGTGCGGCAGGAACGCATCCTGCTGGGTCTTGTTGAAGCGGTGCACCTCGTCGACGAACAGCACGGTGCGCCGCCCCTGGGCGAAATTCACCTCGGCCTCGGCCAGCGCCTTGCGCACGTCCGGCAGGCCGGACAGCACCGCGGAGATCGCGCGGAAGTCCGCATCGGCATAGCGCGCCACCAGCAAGGCCAGCGTGGTCTTGCCGCAACCGGGCGGCCCCCACAGCACCATCGAGTGGATCTTGCCCGCTTCCAGTGCGCGGCGCAGCGCCTTGTCCGCGCCGACCAGCCGCTGCTGGCCGACGATTTCGTCGAGGCTGCGCGGGCGCATGCGCTCGGCCAGCGGCTTGAGTGCTTCGGGTTCGGCGAAAAGACCTGGGCTTGCGGGGGAAGTCGGGCGTGGCATCGGGCCATGATAAGGCATCGTCCCGCGCCCGGCGGCGTAGCGGAAAGGTGACGGCTTGCGGCCGGGAAATACCGCTAGAATGTCGCCACCATGCGGCCCTTGCCGACACGGATCAGCCGGGGGGCTGGGCTAGATGAAGTCGAGTACGGGGGATTCCTGCTTGCGCAAAGCATTTTGGGCAGACGCGATCTGCGCGTATCGGCCCCGCCGTCTGCGTCATTCGTGATGCGGCCGGGCAGCCAGCTGCGTTGCACGGCGGCCCTGGCCGCGTTGCTGCTGTGCCTGCTGCTGGCGTTCGCCCCGGCCCGCGCCGCCGGCAGCGATCCGTGGGCGCCGTTCGATGCGCCCTGGTTTACCACGCTGGACATCGCCGAAGGCATACCGCACTCCACCACCACCGCCGTCGTGCAGGATCGCAGCGGGGTGATCTGGATCGGCACCATCGGCGGGCTCGTTCGCTATGACGGCTATCGCATCGAAGTGCTGGGTACCCGCAGCAACCAGCGCTCCGGTCTGCCCGACAACTATGTGCGCTCGCTGTATGCGCTGCCCGACGGCGGCCTGCTGATCGGCACCAATGCCGGGGGACTGGTCCACTTCGATCCCACGGACAACAGTTTCAAGGTCTACCCGGTGGGACCGAAGGGACTGTCGGATCACAAGGTCTACGCGATCAGCAGCGATCGGGCCGGCGGCGTCTGGGTGGCCACCGAGGGTGGACTCGATCACCTGGACCTGGCCAGCGGCGCCATCCGCCGGATCGACACCGGCACGGCCACGGTGGCGCGCAATTTCAGCGTGCTGCAGGACCGTGACGGCAATGTCTGGCTGGGCAACAACAGCGGCCTGTTCGTGCGCCATGCGGGCACCGATGCCTTCGTGCGCGAAGCGTCCACCGACCAGGATGCCGGCGCCGTGCTTGGCGACCAGATCTGGAGCATTCTGCAGGATCGCGCCGGGCGGCTGTGGGTGGGCAGCGTGCAGGCCGGCGCGGCCTGGCGCGACGCCGACGGCAGCTGGCACGGCGTGCCCGGTTTCAGTGGCTACGCCAACGGTGCGCGCCACCCCACCGTGCGCGACATGCTGGAAGTGGCTGACCAGAACGTCTGGATCGCCACCGACGGCAACGGCGTCGTCGAATACAGGCCCGGGAATCCCGCCAGCCGGGCGATCACCCACGACCCCGCGGTGCATTCTTCACTGCCCGGCGACTCGGTGCGCTCGCTGCTGCTCGATCGCGCGGGCAATTTGTGGGCCGCCACCGACCTGGGCGTGGCACGCACCCACCAGGGCACCCACACCGCATTTTCGCTGCTGCCCTCGCCGCTGGATCCGAATGCGCTGAGCACCTCCAACGTGCGCGCGATCTTCGTCGACACGCGCAGCCGCATCTGGCTGGGCCTGGGCGCCGGGCATATCGACGTGATCGACCTGAAAGCCGGTCGGATGAGTCACCTGCGCCTGGCCGGCAGCCAGATCCAGCGCGGCGTGCACAGCATCACCGAAGCATCCGACGGCTCGATTCTGGTGGGCACCCAGGGCCTGGCGCGGATCGACCCGAACACCCTGGCGATCGAGAACTCGATCCTGCCCGAACTGCACGACAAACCCGTGCTGGGCCTGAAGCCGGACGGCGAACGGGTGGTGATCGGCACCTACGACGGCATCTATCGCTACAACCCGCGCACGCATGCGCTGGAGCATCTCAGCCATCATCCCGGCGACCCGAACAGCCTGGCCAGCAACACGGTGCGCGAGATCGTGCGGGTGGGCAGCGACTGGTGGTACGCCACCAGCCGCGGCATCAGCATCGCGCACGGCAACAGCGTGCCCGCCAGTTTCACCAACCTGCTGCACCGTCGCGGCGATCCCACCAGCCTGCCGCAGGACTACATCAGCTCGCTGATGTCCGCGGCGGATGGGCGGGTGTGGGCCAGCACGCTGGGTGGGCTGAGCGTGTTGCACAAGCAGGCCAGTGGCGCCTGGAGCGCGCGGACCATCGGTACCGGCGACGGCCTGTCCAGCGACAACATCAACACCGTGCTGGCCGATGACCGCGGGCAGATCTGGGCCAGCCTGTCCAACGGCGTGGCGCGGGTCGACAGCAACACGCTGGCGGTGGACAACCTCGGCGCCCGCGACGGCCTGCACATTGCCAGCTACGTGAGCATCGCCGCGGCGCGGGCACCCAACGGCGAACTGCTGTTCGGCGGCCAGGCCGGGCTCACCGTGATTCGCCCGCACTGGCAACCGGCCGCGACGCCATTGGCGCCGCTGGCGATCACCCGCGCCGAGGTCAACGGCGTGCTGGTGCCTTTCGGCAAGCTGCCCGCCGATGGCGGCAGCCTCAGGATCGACGGCGACACCCACAACCTGCGCCTGAACTTCGCCCTGCTCGACTACCAGGCACCGCTGGAGACGACCTACCGCTATCGCCTGGAGGGCTTCGATCAGGCCTGGACCGACATCCCCAGGGGTAGCGCGCCCAGTGCCAACTACACCAACCTGCCCCATGGCAGCTACACGCTGCACGTGGTCGCCACCACCCAGGGCCTGCAGTCGCGCAAGACCGAAACGCAATTGAAGGTGGTGGTCAGCCCGTACTGGTATGAAACCACCCGCGCGCGCATCGCCGCGGCCATCCTGCTGCTGCTGCTGATCGGACTGCTGGTGCACCTGCGCACGCTCTACCTGCGCCATCAGGCCCTGCGCCTGCAACGCGAGATCGACGAGCACACGCGTGCCCTGCGTGCCGCCAACCACCGACTGGACGAGCTGGCCAGCACGGATGGGCTCACCGGCGTCTACAACCGTCGGCGCTTCATGGAACTGGTGCGCAAGCTCTGCGAACAGTCGCCCGAAGGCCCCGCCTGCATGGCGCTGTTCGATCTCGATCGCTTCAAGCAGATCAACGACACGCACGGCCACCAGGCCGGCGACTCGGTGATCTGCCAGGCGGTCGGCTTGATCGCGCGGCACTGCCGACACAGCGACCTGATCGGCCGCTACGGCGGCGAGGAATTCGTGCTGTGCCTGCCTGACACGCAGCTGCAGCAGGCCCACGAGATCATCGAACGCATCCGCGTGGAACTGGCCGACATGCCGCTGATCCACGACGGCTCCGCGATGACGGTGACGGCAAGCATCGGCATCGCGCAGCAGCAGCCGCATGAAACATTCGAGTCATGGCTGGCGCGCACCGACAAGGCGCTGTACCAGGCCAAGCGCAATGGCCGCAACTGCTGCGCCCTGGCCAGCTGAGGCCGGCATCAATCGGCCCGGACTTCCTCACGGCCCTCGATGTTGATCCTGTATTGCCGGTAGAGGCCGTAGCTCAGGCCGCACAGACCGGTCAAGGCGGCCGGCACCAGCAAGGTGCGTTCCTGCAGCAGCTTGAACAGCAACGCGCCAGCCGCGCCGCCCATGGTGAACGTGCTTACCACCAGCACGCACACGCGGACGCGCAAGCTGTCCACCTGCAGGCCGCGCAGGCGCTGCCCGATGTAGATGCCCAGGTCGGTGAACATGCCCGAGACATGCGTGGTCCGGAACACCATGCCGCTATAGGTGCTGGCCATGCCGTTCTGCAGACCGATGCCGATCGAGGCGAGATAGATTCCGATCGGATTGCCATGATCGAGCAACGGCACCGCGGCAAACAGCAGCGCCGATTCCAGCATCAGCGCCAGACCGTAGCGGCGGCCGAGCTTGAGCGTGTGCTGCTGCACGATGATCCCGCTCAGCACGGCGCCGGCGACAAACGCCGCCACCGACAGTCCCCAGTGCACGATCTCCGGCGCATTGCCGCTGCCCAGCGCCGCGCCCAGCAGGGTCGTCGAACCGGTCAGGTTGGTGATCGCCTGGTGGCGGAAGCCAAGATAGCCGGCCGCGTTGACGATGCCGGCAATGAACGCCAGCACGCCGCCGCCCACCCATGCCCAACGCGGCAACTGGCGCAGGACGGGCATCGCCGACTCAGTCTTTCAGCGGCTGGGTGGTGATCACCGGCAGGTCGCCGATCACGTCAGCGCCCTTCGGCGGCACGAAGTTGAACGTGACCGGCGGGATCGGCGCGTTGCGCTGCCAGTTGGAAAAGCGGATGTCGGTGGTGGAGCCGAGCTGGTCGCGAAATTTCATCCGCGCCAGACCGTTGGCATCGAAACCGAGGTCGGCGTAGTCGAACTGCGGATCCTTCGCGGTGGAACTGAGCCGCAGCCAGACCAGGCCGTCGTGCTCACCTTGCTCGGCGACCTTGAAGTTCTGGTCCAGCTGCTTGACGTCGGTCAGCACGGTCAGCGGGCTGTGCGCTTCCTCGCTGCTCTGGATGCGCACGGTGACCTGCTCCAGTTCCGGGTCGTACATCCACACCCGGCTGCCATCGGCGACGATGGTCTGGCGGTACGGCTTGAGCGTATCCCAGCGGAACTGCCGCGGCGCCTGCAGGGCCAGTGTGCCGGAACTGCTCTTGCTGGCGCTGCCGTTGATGTCGGTCAGCGTCTGGCTGAAATTTCCGGTCAGCGAATGCAGACCGGTGGCGAAGGCATCCAGTCGCGCACGCGCCGGGCCGGTGGCCGCCTGCGCCACGGCGCTGAGCGTGAACGTCAACACGATGGCGGTTACGGCGAGCATGAAACGTTTCATCGGATTCCCTGAAGCATGACGATGGCATGAATTGTGGACAGTCCCGGCTTAACCGAACCGTAGGAGCGCACCTCAATTCTTCGGCGGCGGCGGCGCCAGCACTTCGCGATTGCCGTTGTGCTGCGGGGCGCTGACCACGCCGTCCTGCTCCATCTGCTCGACCAGCCGCGCGGCGCGGTTGTAGCCGATGCGCAGGTGCCGCTGCACGCCCGAGATCGAGGCGCGCCGCGTTTGCGTGACCACGGCCACGGCCTTGTCGTACAACTGGGTATCCGCGTCGCCGCCTTCCTCGCCTTCCTGCGGCAGACCCGAGTCGTTGATGAACTTGCCATCGCTGGTGGCCTGCACTTCTTCCAGCACGCCCTCGATGTAATTCGGTGCGCCCTGCGACCGCAGCCAGTTGACCACGCCGTGCACCTCGTGGTCGTCGACGAAGGCGCCGTGCACGCGCTCGGGCGTGGCGGTGCCCGGCGGCAGGTACAGCATGTCGCCGTGACCGAGCAAGGCTTCGGCGCCGGACTGGTCCAGAATCGTGCGCGAGTCGATCTTGCTCGACACCTGGAACGCGATGCGGGTGGGGATATTCGCCTTGATCAGGCCGGTGATCACGTCCACCGACGGGCGCTGGGTGGCCAGGATCAGGTGCACGCCGGCGGCACGCGCCTTCTGCGCGAGACGGGCGATGAGTTCTTCCACCTTCTTGCCGACGATCATCATCATGTCGGCGAACTCGTCGATGATGATCACGATGTACGGCAGCGGCTCCAGCGGTTCGGCGGCCAGGTTCGGCATGTCCGGATTGGGCCGGAAGAGCGGGTCGAGCAGCGGCTGACCGGCGTTCTCGGCGTCCTTCACCTTCTTGTTGAAGCCGGCCAGGTTGCGCACGCCGACCGCCGCCATCAGCTTGTAGCGGCGCTCCATCTCGGCCACGCACCAGCGCAGCGCGTTGGCGGCTTCCTTCATGTCGGTGACCACCGGCGCCAGCAGGTGCGGGATGCCCTCGTACACCGAGAGCTCCAGCATCTTCGGGTCGATCATGATCATCCGCACGTCCTTGGCGCTGGCCTTGTACAACAGGCTCAATACCATCGCGTTGACCGCCACCGACTTGCCCGAGCCGGTGGTGCCGGCCACCAGCAGATGCGGCATCTTGCCCAGGTCGACCACGATCGGCTTGCCGCCGATGTCCTTGCCCAGCGCCAGCGCCAGCGGCGATTTCAGCTGGTCGTACTTGTCCGAGCGCAGGATTTCCGACAGGTAGACGATCTGCTTGTGGGTGTTGGGAATTTCCAGACCGATCACGTTCTTGCCCGGAATCACGTCGACCACGCGCACGCTGACCACCGACAGGCCGCGGGCGATGTCCTTGTCCAGGCTGGACACCTGCGAACCGCGGATACCGGGCGCCGGCTCCATCTCGAAGCGGGTGATCACCGGGCCCGGGTAGGCGCCAACCACCTTCACGTCGATCTTGAAATCCTTCAGCTTGAACTCGACCTGGCGCGAGAGCACCTCGAGGGTTTCGTCGGAATAGCCCGGCCCTTGCGGTGGCGCCTCGTCGAGCAGCGACAACGGCGGCAATTCGCCCGGTGTGGCCGCACCGACGAACAGCGGAATCTGCGTTTCCAGCTTGGCCCGCTCGCTGCGCGTCACCGGCGCCGGCGCGGCCTCGATGCGCACCGGCTCGCGTTTGGCCTGCCGCACCGCGTCGGCCTTCTTGACCACCTCGCGCTCGGTGCGCGCCTGGCGTGCCGCCAGTGCCTGCGGTGCCTGGCGCAACTTGCCGCGCAACCAGGCCGCCAGCTGCAGCACGCCCTGCCCGGTCCAGTCCGCCAGCTTGAACCACGACAAACCGGTGGCCAGGGTCACCGCGACCAGGAACAGCGCCAGCAACAGCAGCGGCGCGCCCTTGGCGCCGAAGGCGCTGAGCAGCGCATCGCCGACCCATACACCGATGATGCCGCCCACACCCTGGGGCAGCACCGGCTCGTCATGAAAATTGAGATACAGCAGCGCCGGGCCGGTGATGAAGAAGAACACGAAGCCGATCAGCCGCAAGGCCGGTTCCCACGGATGCACCACGCGCACGTCGCCGCGCTGGCGCAGCACCTGCACACCGAGCAGCAGCAACAGCAGCGGGAAACAGTAGGCCACCAGGCCGAAGATCCAGCGCAGCAGGTCGGCGATATAGGCGCCGACCGTGCCACCGAAATTGTGCGCATGCTCCAGCTGGCCGGCATTGGTCCAGCTGGGGTCATGCGGATTGTAGCTGAACAGGCACACCAGCAGGTACAGCGCCAGTGGCAGCAACAGCAGGGCGCCGGCTTCACGCAGCCGGCGCTTCAGCTCGTCGCTGAGGGCTACCCTCGGTTGTTGTTTCACATTCGCGCTGCGCGCCACCTTGGGTGCCCCCTTCCTGCCTGCCAAGGCTTAGAGCATACCTTGCAGCGCGGGATGCACCAGCTTGCCGCCATCGACATTGATGCCGACCTTCAGCGGCTCGAACTCACGCCATTCGTTGCCTGCCGCCAGGCGCTGCACGTACGGCAGGATCGCGGCGGAGATTGCCAGCGACGAGGTCTGCGGCACCGCACCGGGCATGTTGGTCACGCAGAAGTGGGTCACGCCATGCACGTCATAGGTCGGGTCCTTCCAGGTGGTGGGCTTCGAAGTCTCGAAACAACCACCCTGGTCGATCGCGATATCCACCAGCACGCTGCCCGGCTCCATCGTCTTCACCATCGCCTCGGTGACCACCCGCGGCGCCTTGGCGCTGGGCACCAGCACGGCACCGACCACGATGTCGGCATCACGCACTTCCTCGGCCACCGAGGATTCGTAGGCATATAGCGCGGTCACGTTCGGACCCATCGCCATCATCTCGGCCAGGCGATCCTGGCGCTTGTCGAACACCACCACGTTGGCGCCAGCCGCAGCCGCCAGCGACGCCGCGGCACCACCGGCCGCACCGGCACCGAGCACCACGACCTTGCCACGCGGAGTGGAAGCCATGCCGCCCAGCAGTTTGCCCTTGCCGCCCTGCGGACGATGCAGCAGCGTGGTGCCGATCTGGGTGGCGATGCGCCCGGCGATCACCGACATCGGCAACAGCAGCGGCAGCACGCCGTTCTCCTCCACCGACTCGAACGCCACGCCGGTCAGGCCGATGTCGAGCAGGCTACGGGTCAACTCCGGTTCGGCCGCCAGGTGCAGGTAGCAGAACAGCAGGTGATGCTTCTTCAGCAGCGCCAGGTCACCGGCCACCGGCTCCTTCACCTTGACGATCAGCTCGCCGGCCTCGTACAGCGCGGCGGCGTCGGGCACGATCTTGATGCCCTCCTTGACGTAGGCCTCGTCGGCAAAGCCGCTCTTCAGGCCGGCACCGGACTGGATGAACACTTCGTGGCCACGGCGGACCAGATCGGCGGCGGCGGCGGGAACGAGGGCAACACGACCTTCAAGGGTCTTGGTTTCGGAGGGGATACCGATACGCATGGAAAAATCCTGTGGGAGCACGTTGTAAATCCATCGCGCAACTGCCGCGGTGGTGTCGTTGATCTGCCGGCACCTTGAATCGGTGCTGCGTATTCCCCATTCTTCAGGGGTTCGTGCGGCTTGTCGTCGCCACTCCCGGCATCGCGGTGAAACCGCGGCGGGGGTGGCAGCGAACAGCCACTCAAGTCACCAGCAAACCCAAGGATTATAACCATGAGCGCCACCCCCAGACACTCTCGCCTGCTGATCCTCGGCTCCGGCCCGGCTGGCTACACCGCGGCGGTGTATGCGGCGCGCGCCAACCTGAAGCCGAGCATGATCACCGGCATGCAGCAGGGTGGCCAGCTGATGACCACCACCGATGTGGACAACTGGCCGGGTGACGTGGAGGGCCTGCAGGGTCCGGCGCTGATGCAGCGCATGGCCGAGCACGCCGAGCGCTTCCACACCGAGATGATCTTCGATCACATCCACAGCGCGGACCTGAAGCAGCGCCCGTTCCGGCTCAAGGGCGACTCCGGCGAATACACCGCCGACGCACTGATCATCACCACCGGCGCCACCGCCAAGTACCTCGGCATCGCCAGCGAAGAGAAGTACAAGGGCAAGGGTGTGTCCGCCTGCGCCACCTGCGACGGCTTCTTCTTCCGCGACCAGGACGTGGTGGTGATCGGCGGCGGCAACACCGCGGTCGAGGAAGCGCTGTACCTGGCCAATATCGGCCGCAAGGTCTACCTGGTGCACCGCCGCGACAAGCTGCGCGCCGAGAAGATCATGCAGGACAAGCTGTTCGAGAAGGCGGCCGCCGGCAAGATCGAGCTGGTCTGGAACCACAGCATCGACGAGGTGCTCGGCGACCACACCGGCGTCACCGGCGTGCGCGTGAAGGACGTCAACTCCGGGGTCACCCGCGACATCGAGGCAACCGGCTTCTTCGTGGCGATCGGTCATACGCCGAACACCGGCATCTTCGAAGGCCAGCTCGACATGCACGACGGTTACATCAAGATCCACAGCGGGCAGAGCGGCATGGCGACGATGACCTCGGTGCCCGGCGTGTTCGCCGCCGGCGACGTTGCCGATCATGTCTACCGCCAGGCGATCACCTCGGCCGGCTTCGGCTGCATGGCCGCGCTCGATGCCGAGCGCTGGCTCGATCAGCAGACGCCCGCCAAGTGACCCGTGCAGGAGCGCAGCCGGTGCAAGATGCTCTCCATGAGCTGATGAAAGAGCCTCGCGCACACGCTGCGTTCCTGCAATTACGCAATGCATGACATCCGCTTCCACACGGCAATCGCCGAACTGCCTGCCGGCGCGTGGGATGCCTTGCGTGCCGATGCCAATCCGTTCGTCTCGCACGCCTTCCTGGCGCTGCTGGAAGACACCGACTGCATTCGTCCGGACTGGGGCTGGCAGGCCCATCACCTTGGACTGTACGAAGACGACCGGCTGGTGGCGGCCGCACCGCTGTACCTGAAGGGCAACTCGCATGGCGAGTTCGTGTTCGACTGGAGCTGGGCCAGCGCATGGGAGCGTGCCGGCGGCCAGTACTACCCCAAATTGCTCAATGGCGTGCCCTACTCGCCAGTGCCCGGTCCGCGCCTGCTCGCCGGCAAGGGCGAACGCGCGCCGATATTGCAGCGTGAACTGGTCCAGGCGATGCGGCGCGAGGCCGACCGGCTGGGACTGTCGTCGATCCATGCCAACTTCCTGCAGGCGGACGAGCTGGCGGCATTCGATGCGGACTGGCTGGCGCGCTCGGACGTGCAGTTCCACTGGCACAACCATGGCTACCGTCACTTCCCCGATTTCCTCGCCGCGCTGAATCACAAGAAGCGCAAGAACATTCTGCGCGAACGCGCCCAGCTGCAGGCCAGCGGTCTGGCCATCGAATGGCGCAGCGGCGACAGCCTGGATCAGGGCGAGTGGCAGCGCATCCACGCCTTGTACGAAGCTACCTTCGACATGAAAGGCAACCACGCCGCGTTGACCGCGGCGTTCTTCCGCCGTCTTGGCGAGCTGGGTTCCAGCGTGCAACTGGCCTTGGCCCGCCACGGCACGGTCATCGTGGCGATGGCGCTGTTCGTCGAGGGCGGCAACGTTTTGTACGGGCGCTACTGGGGCGCGTCGATCGACGTTCCCGGCCTGCACTTCGAGCTGTGCTACTACCGCGGCATCGACTACGCGATCGCCCGCGGACTGCAGCGCTTCGAACCCGGTGCCCAGGGCGAGCACAAACTGGCCCGCGGCTTCCTGCCAGCACGCACGCATTCGCGCCACTACCTGTTCAACCCGGATTTCCGTGCTGCCGTGGCCACCGCGCTGGCCGGCGAAGCCGAGGCGGCGGACGCCTACGCCGCCGAGTTGCAGCAGCACAGTCCGTACGCCGAGCACGGCTCCGCCAGCTCATGATCCGCCTGCCGCTGCTGGACCCCGATGCATGGGATCGCTTCCCCGATCCATCCGAGGCGCTGACCGATCCCAACGGGCTATTGGCGTTTGGGGGCGATCTTTCGCCGCAGAGACTGCTGGCTGCGTACCGCCGCGGCATCTTTCCCTGGTTCAGCGAAGGCGAGCCGATCCTCTGGTGGTCACCCGATCCGCGTTGCGTTTTTTGTACAGCCGACCTTTACGCCAACCGAAGCCTGCGGCGGACAGTTGCAAGAAAGCAGTGGAAATTCACCACGGATCGCGCATTTCACCAGGTCATGAGTGCCTGTGCCGAACCAAGAAGCAGGGATTCAGGCAGCTGGATCGGTGCCCAAATGATTCAGGCCTACGGACAGCTTCATCAGCAGGGCCATGCACACAGTGTGGAAGTCTGGGACGGAACGCGCCTGGTGGGCGGCATCTATGGCGTGGCGGTTGGCCGCATGTTTTGCGGCGAATCGATGTTCAGCCGGGAAAGTAACGCCTCGAAGTCGGCGCTGATGGTCCTGGCCGGTTTGCTGCGTGCGCGCGGCTTTCCCTTGATCGACGCCCAGGTTGCCAATGATCACACGTTGAGCCTCGGTGCCAGGGAAATCCCCCGAATGGAGTTTCTGACCCGACTGGCCGATCTCGGATCTTTCGCGGAAAAGCCCGGCAGCTGGCTTTCAGCACTTGAACTGCCGGGCCGCTGATTCTCCCGATCAGGACTGGCCAGTGCCCTGCCCCGATCCTGACGGTGGCGAGGCCGGGGGCGGCGGCGGTGCTGACTGCTGGTTCTCCCAGCGTGGCGGATCAATTCCGCCGCGCTCGCGCACATATTCCCTGCCGGTATAGACAACGTGTCCGTCAACCAACTTCCAGTCACTGTTCCGGCGAATGGCCTCGCTCGAAATATAGGAGAAATAAACTTCTTTCTGCCCATCGGCGGTTGGCTTGGTATGCAACTCCACCGTCATCAGCACCTGGCTCTCGACATGGCGTCCATTGGCCACCGCAGGCTTGGTAACCCATTTTGAAATGGTCGTCTTCAACAGCTTCGCCACACTGTCTGGAAGTTTTTCTGCGTACTTGATCTTGGTGACGTGTCCTTGATCGCTCACCGACACCACCACGGACATCGGCGCTGGCTGGTCTGAGGGCGTCTCAGTGGTCTGTGAATGGACCGCGGACGCGACTCCGGTGCAGGCAAACAGCACGCCTGCAATCACGGCGGAATGCAACTTGTTCATTTAGACCCCCATGTCTGACACGTATTTGAACATTGACGAAATTTGAAGCTGCTGCCCCCCTGGCAGCCAGCCTCACGCCAAGACTGCACTGGCGTCCCGCCAGATGCAAATGCGGCCGCGTGACCATCCAAAACCAGGCATTCATGTGCCGCGCACCGGAGGCGACCAACGGCTACCCAGGGCGAATCCCCAACGCCATATGGCGAACTCTCCGGGTGAGTGCCGGTTGCTCCAATAGAGAACCGCGCAGGGAGCTGCAGTCCCAACCAGCCCCGTTCACGGACAATCCCGGCTTCATTCACGCTGCTGATCAAGCCGTCCGGGCGATGTACTTGCGTGCCACGTAATCATCCAGAATGGCCACGAACTCGCTGGCGATGTTGTCGCCACGCAAGGTCATCGCCTTCTCGCCATCGATGAACACCGGCGCCGCCGGCGCCTCGCCATTGCCGGGCAGCGAGATGCCGATATTGGCGTGCTTGGATTCACCCGGGCCGTTGACGATGCAACCCATCACCGCCAGGGTGAGGTTTTCCACGCCGTCGTACTTCACCCGCCACAGCGGCATCTGCTCGCGCACATGCTCCTGCACGGTCTTGGCCAGCACCTGGAAGAACTCGCTGGTGGTGCGGCCGCAACCGGGACAGGCGGTGACCAGCGGGGTGAACGAGCGCAGGCCCATGGTCTGCAGCAGTTCCTGCGCCACGATCACCTCGCCGGTGCGCGAGGCTCCGGGCTCAGGCGTGAGCGAGATGCGGATGGTGTCGCCGATGCCTTCCTGCAGCAGCACCGCCAAGGCGGCACTGGATGCGGTGATGCCCTTCGAGCCCATGCCAGCCTCGGTCAGGCCCAGGTGCAAGGCATAGTCGCAACGCGCGGCCAGGTCGCGGTACACCGCGATCAGTTCCTGCACGCCGGAAACCTTGCACGACAGGATGATGCGGTCGCGCGCCAGGCCGATCTCCTCGGCCTTCGCGGCGGAATCCAGCGCGGAGCGGATCAGCGCCTCGCGTGCCACGTGCGAAGCATCCCACGGGTCGGCGCGTCGCGCGTTCTCGTCCATCAGGGCGGTGACCATGCTCTGATCCAGCGAGCCCCAGTTCGCGCCGATGCGCACCGGCTTGTTGTAGCGCAGCGCCATCTCGATGATCGCGCCGAACTGGCTATCCTTCTTTTTTCCGAAACCGACGTTGCCGGGGTTGATGCGGTACTTCGCCAGCACCTCGGCGCAGGCCGGTTCGCGCTCCAGCAACAGGTGACCGTTGTAGTGGAAGTCGCCCACGATCGGCACCTCCACGCCCATCATCGCCAGCCGCTCGGCGATCCGTGGCACCGCGGCGGCGGCCGCCGGCGTGTTCACCGTGATGCGCACCAGCTCGGAGCCGGCGCGGGCCAGCTCGGCAATCTGCTTTGCGGTGCTGGCCGGGTCCTCGGTATCGGTATTGGTCATCGACTGCACCACCACCGGTGCGCCGCCACCCACCATCACCTTGCCAATGGACACCGCCACGCTGGGCCGGCGCAACGCCGGCCCGGCCGGACGCGGTTTCTGTGCAGCAATCTCACTCATGGAATCAACCGGATGACAAGTCGCGATGGTTCGCGGCGTTGCCGACAAGAATACCCGATCAGGGCTGCCCTTCCGTGGCAAATCGGCGCAGGCTGGACGAGCCGCGTGGCGCCATCGACGTTTCCGGCTTCGGCAGACGTGGGCGAATTGCCGCAGCGACTTGATCGGGGTCAATACGGCGCATCATGCTTTGCTTAAAATTGCTCTGATAACCAGCCAGGAAGCCCCATGCCGAACACCGAGTATTACAACGACAGGGTGGTACGCCAGTTCCTGCTGGCGGCCGCCGTATGGGGCATCATCGGCATGTCGGTCGGCGTCTATGCCGCCGCCGAGCTGATGTGGCCCGCGCTCAATTTCGAGATTCCGTGGCTGACCTTCAGCCGGATCCGCCCGGACCACACCTTCGGCGTGATCTTCGCCTTCGGCGGCTCGGCGCTGATGGGCACCTGCTACTACGTCGTGCAGCGCACCGGACATGCCCGGCTGGCGTTCACCAAGCTGGCCGGTTTCACGTTCTGGGGCTGGCAGCTGATCTGCGTGCTGGCGATGATCACGATGCCGCTGGGGATGACCCAGAGCAAGGAATACGCCGAGCCGGAATGGATCATCGACATCATGATCGCGGTGGTCTGGGTCAGTTTCGGCGTGGTGTTCTTCGGCAGCCTGGCGCGCCGGCGGATCAAGCACATCTATGTGGCGAACTGGTATTACGGCGCGTTCATCATCGCCGTCGGCCTGCTGCACATCATCAACAACCTGGTCATGCCGGTCTCGCTGTTCAAGTCGTACTCGATCTACTCCGGCGTGGTCGATGCGATGGTGCAGTGGTGGTACGGGCACAACGCGGTGGCGTTTTTCCTCACCGCCGGCTTCCTCGGCATGATGTATTACTTCGTGCCGCGGCAGGCGCAGCAACCGTTGTGGAGCTACCGTTTCTCGATCGTCAATTTCTGGGCGCTGATCTCGGTGTACATGTGGGCCGGCGCGCACCACCTGATGTACACCGCCCTGCCCGACTGGGTGCAGTCGGTCGGCATGGCGTTCTCGCTGGTGCTGCTGATGCCCAGCCTGGGTTCGGCGGCGAACGGCCTGCTCACCTTCAACGGTTCGTGGCACCGGCTGAAGACCGATCCCGCGGCCAAGTTCATGGTGATGTCGCTGGTGTTCTACGCCGCCGCCACGTTCGAAGGCTCGATGATGGCGATCAAGTCGGTCAACTCGCTGTCGCACTACACCGACTGGACGATTGCCCACGTGCATTCGGGTTCGCTCGGCTGGGTCGCGATGATCACCATCGGCTCGCTGTACGCGATGGCGCCGCGCGCGCTGGGTCGGCCGGAAATGCATTCGCGCTCCGGCATGGAGCTGCACTTCTGGCTGCACATCATCGGCACCCTGCTGTATGTCGGCTCGATGTGGACCGCCGGCGTCACCGAGGCGCTGATGTGGCGCGCCACCAATCCGGACGGCGGGCTCACCTACGGCTTCCTGGACAGCCTGATCGCGATCAAGCCGATGTACATCATCCGCTGGCTGGGTGGCGTCTGCATCCTGTCGGGCATGTGGGTGATGGCGTGGAACCTGTGGCATACCGCAGCCGACGCCCGCGCACGGCTGATCAAGCCGATCCCCGTACCCATTCCCGAGCCAGTGCCGCACCAGGTGCCCGCGCCACTGCCGGCCGCTGGCTGAGGACCTCGGCTGATGCGCTCATCCATCATCGCCGTGTCGACCACGCTCCGGTTTCGTGAGCGCAACGCGGTCTTGCATAGCCAACAGCGGCCATCCATGGCCGCACTCTTCACCTAGAGCTCAAATCATGGCTTACAAGCATTTCGAAGCAATTGAAAAACACGTCGGCCTGCTCGGCGTGCTGATCGCGATCATGGTCTCGCTGGGCGGCCTGGCCGAGATCACGCCGCTGTTCATGGAGGCCCATTCGGTGAAGGCGCCGCCGGGTGTGAAGCCGTACGACGCGCTGCGACTGATCGGCAAAGACGTATATGTGCAGAACGGTTGTTATCTGTGCCATTCGCAGATGATCCGTGCGCTGCGTTTCGAGACCGAGCGCTATGGCCACTACTCCACCGCCGCGGAGTCGGTCTACGACCGGCCGTTCCAGTGGGGTTCCAAGCGCACCGGACCCGATCTGGCGCGCGTCGGCGGCAAATACTCCGACGACTGGCAGCGCATGCATCTGATGGATCCGCGCCAACTGGTGCCGCAGTCCAACATGCCCGCCTACCCGTGGCTGGCGCGCAACAAGATTGATGGCGCCGACGTGCAGGCGCGCATGCGCGCGCTGCGCCGTCTCGGCGATCCCTACTCCGACGCCGACATAGCCGGTGCGCCCGCGGCCGTGGAAGGCAAGACCGAGCTGGACGCACTGATCGCCTACCTGCAGGGACTGGGCATCAGGAATGAGCCCACCGGAAGCGCCGCGGCCAATGCAGCGGCCAGCGATGGAGGCACGCCATGACCATGAATCCGATTTGGGGAACGGTCGTCGGGGTTTTCATCGCGCTGATGATGCTCACCTTCATCGCCATCTGGATCTGGGCGTGGCGCAAATATCACAAGCCGACCTTCAACCGCATGGCGCAGCTGCCGATGGAAGATGAGTCGGAAACCGGTTTCCGCAAGCAGGAGGATCGCCCATGAGCAGCGGCTGGTCGTTATGGGTGATGTTTCTGGTCGTGCTCAACATGGGCATCACCTTCGCCCTGTTCCTGTGGGCACCACGGGCCAAGATACCCACCCGTCCCGATGGCACCACGGGCCACGTGTGGGCACATGGCACCATCCTGGAAGGGTTGAAGGCGCTTCCGCGCTGGTGGATCGTGTTTTCCGGCAGCATGTTTGCTGCGGCCTTCCTTTATCTCTACCTGTACCCCGGCTTCGGCAACCACAAGGGTTCGCTGAACTGGACCTCGCACGGACAACTGCAGCAGGAAGTTGCCGCCAACAACGCCAAGCTCCAACCGCTGATGGAACGCTTCCGCCTGTTCTCCGTGGAGAAGCTGGCCGGTGACGCGGAAGCGACCGGCATGGGCAAGGTGCTGTTTGAAGACAATTGCGCCGCCTGCCATCAGCGCAGCGGCCATGGCAACATGCTGCTCGGCGCGCCCAACCTGACCGACAGCGACTGGCTCTACGGTGGCAGCGGCAACGACATCACCACCTCGATCCACGACGGTCGCAGCGGCGTGATGCCGCCATGGGCCAGCCTCGGCGCTGACAACGTCAAGAACCTCGCCCAGTACGTGCTCAGCCTTTCCGGTGCGCCGCACGATGCCGCCAAGGCAGCAGCCGGCCAACCGATGTTCGCGACCTGCGCGGCGTGCCATGGTGCCGAAGGCAAGGGCAACCCGGCGCTGGGCGCACCCAACCTCACCGACAAGATCTGGCTGCATGGCGGCACCGTGGCCGATATCGAGAAGACCATCGGCGAAGGTCGCCAGGGCCATATGCCGGCGTGGAGCCCACGTTTGACCGACGATCAGATCCATGTGATCGCCGCCTACGTCTACCAGATGTCGCATCCGGTCGATGAAAGCAGGTAATGACCCGACGCCGGCCCGCCTCGGGTCGTCGGCCTGGTATCGGCAGCCGATCGTCTGGCTGGGCATGCTCGTCTTCGCCGGTTCGATGGGCGGTTGCATCTGGTTGATCATGGTGGGCAACCGTTATGCCGACACGCCGCTGGACACCTCGCACACCGTGTTCGGCGTACCGGTGAGCGCGCACAGCAGCCCGCCGGCGCCGACCTCGACCGACCCGCCGCGATGAACAGCTACGCGGCGTGGGCTGATCCGCAACTCGCCGCGCAGGTCCTGCGTCCTCGGCGCGACGGTTGCAGCGAAGTCGCGCTATCGGTCGAACCACTGATCGACGCACGACAAGTCCTGCGGCTGGAACAGCAGCTGCGCGCGCTGCCCGGCGTCCGGCGGGTGGCGATCGACCGTCCGGCGCGCCGTGTGCGGGTGGTGCTGGACGCCGCACGCACCCCGCTGCCGATCCTGCTGGCGAACTTTGCCGCCGCCGGCTGCCCGGCGCAGCCGCTGCAGCACGCCAGCATCGACGACGCCCGTGCAATCGAACAGCACGACGCGCTCAAGCGCCTGCTGGTGGCCGGCATGTGCGCGATGCAGGTGATGACCTACGCCTTCGTGATCTACATCGGCGTGGTCGATTTCGTCGACTTCAGCACGCGCAACCTGTTCCGCTGGCTGGGTCTGCTGACCAGCGTGCCGGTGGTGACCTACTCGGCCCTGCCGTTCTTCCGCGGCGCGCTGCAGGAGCTGCGCGAGCGCCGGCTGGGCATCAACCTGCCGGTGGCGCTGGCGGTGCTGCTGGTGTTCCTGGCCAGCATGTTCAACACCGTGCGCGGCAGCGGCGAGATCTATTTCGATTCGGTGACCATGTTCGTGTTCCTGCTGCTGGGCGGACGCTACGTGGAACTGCGCGCGCGCCATCGCAGCGGCGCGCTGGGCGATGCGGTGATCGATGCCACACCCTTGCTGGCCCAACGTCGCCGCGCCAGCGGCGAGCTGGAGACGGTAGCGGCGCTGGCGCTGTTGCCCGGTGATCGCGTGCACATCGCCGAGGGCGGCCGCGTGCCGGCCGATGGCCTACTGCAAAGCGCCAGCGTGCAGGTCGACGAGGCCTTGCTCTCGGGCGAATCGCGGCCGGTGCACCGCGCGCAGGGCGAGCCGCTGATCGCCGGCAGCGTGCTGCTGACCGGTCCGGCCGACATGCTGGTCGAGCACAGCGGCCCCGGCACCACCGTGGCCCGACTGGGTGAACTGGCCACGCGCGCGCGCCAGGCGCGCGCTCTGGTGGCCGCCAGCGACCGCGAGATCGGCCGCTTCGTCGCCCGCGTGCTCGGCCTGACCGTGCTCACCGCGCTGGGCTGGCTGCTGGTCGATCCGGGCCGTGCGTTCGAGTCGGCGGTGGCGGTGCTGGTGGTCGCCTGCCCCTGCGCGTTCGCGCTGACCCGTCCGGCCACGCTGACCCGCGCGTTGGGCGTGCTGGCCGCGCGTGGCGTGCTGGTTACCCGTGGCGAGGGGCTGGCCAGGCTGGCCGCCGTCGACTACGCGATGTTCGACAAGACCGGCACCCTCACCGTGCCGCAACTCGATCGGCGTGCAATTGAACCCCTGCGCGGCGACAGCGTCGAGCAGGTCCTGCAGCTGGCCGCCGCGCTGGCCCATGAAAGTTCGCACCCGCTGGCGCGCGCGCTGGCCGATGCGGCGCGCCAGCTGGCGTTGCCGCTGCAGGCACAGTCGGTGCAGGTCGCCGCCGGCGCCGGCATCCATGGCGAGGTGGACGGCCGTTCGCTGTGGCTGGGCCGCGCCGACTTCGCGCTGGCCGCCAGCGGCCAGTCGATCGCCACCGCCACCGACGACGCACTGCTGCTCGCCGATGCCCACGGCGCCATCGCCGCCTTTCATCTGCAGGAGCAGCCGCGCCGCGACGCCCGCCACATGCTCGACGCGCTGCGCGCCGAAGGCATCGCCACCAGCATGGCCAGCGGTGACGCGAACAGCCGCGTGGCCGCGATGGCCGAACGGCTGGGCATCGCCGACTGGCACGCACGGCAATTGCCGGCGGACAAGCTGGAACGCCTGCACAGCGCGCACGCCCGCGGCCACGTCACGCTGGCCGTCGGCGACGGCAGCAATGACGCGCCGCTGCTGGCCGCTGCCGATGTCTCCGCCGCGCTGGCCTCGGGCACCGAACTGGCGCAGGCCCAGGCCGATCTGCTGTTGCTGGATGGACGGCTGGACGGCCTGCTCGATGCGCGGACCACCGCCCGCCAGTTGCAGCAGGTCACCGCGCAGAGCCGGCGCTGGGCGCTGGTCTACAATCTCTGCGCCGTGCCCTTCGCGGCGTTTGGCATGGTGCCACCCTGGCTGGCCGGCATCGGCATGTCGCTCAGCTCGCTGGTGGTGGTGCTGAACGCGCTGCGGGTAGGCAACACCGATGCGCGTTCCGACACTTCCGGCCCGGCCACCCGCGGGCGCGAGCTGCCGGCATGAACATTCTGCTGGTACTGATCCCGGTCACCCTGGTGATCATGATCATCGCGGTGCGACTGTTCTTCTGGGCGGTCAACCACCAGCAATTCGACGATCTGGACAGCCCCGGCATACTGCCCTTGTTGGATGAGCCGGCTGCTGACGAGCCGGCTACGAAGGATCCGACTGCGGCGGATTCGGCGTCGGTTGAGCCGCCGGCGGCTGCGCCGGACGCGGCGCGGCAGTCTGCCGGCGCAGCGCCACCTGCAGCAGGCGACGCTGCAGCCGATCGACCCGACTGAGTGGTTCGATCAGGCCCATCCGCGCCAGTGCCTCGGCTTCGCCTGGCGCCGCCTCGCCCGGCCGGCACGCGGCCAGCAGCAGACCCAGCTTGCCGCGCCAGCTGCCGCTGGCGTGCTTCAACCATTCCAGCGCGGGCAGCAGGCGCTGCTCGACTTCGCTGAAGTCGCTGCCGAACGGGAACTTCGGCAGCAAGCCGTGCTGCTGGAACGGCGCCAGCAACTTGCGCAGGTGCCGCGGGCGATGCAGGCGCCAGCCCTCCGGGATCACGAATTCGGCGGCCAGCTTGCCGTGCGCCTTGGCTTCGGCGCACAGCGCATCGAGGAAGCGCGCGTCGGTGATCGACAGCATCGCCTCGATGCATTCGCTGTCGCTCTTGCCGCGCAGGTCGGCGATGCCGTATTCGGTGATGATGATGTCGCGCAGGTGCCGCGGAATGGTGGTTTCGCCATAGTTCCAGCGGATGTTGCTCTCGATCCCGCCGCGACTGCTGCGGGTGGCGCGCAGCAGCAGCACCGAACGCGCGTCGGGCAGCTCGTGCGCCATCGCCACGAAGTTGTACTGGCCACCGACGCCGCTGACCACGCTGCCGTCGTCCAGCGTGTCGGATACCGCCGCGCCCAGCGCGGTGGCCATCATGCAGGTGTTGAAGAAGCGCGCGCCGCGCCGCTGCAGCATCGCCAGTGACTGATGCGTGCCGTACAGCTGGTTGACGTTGGAGACCGCGCACATGTCGATCGCGTCCGGATCGGCCGCCTCGGTGGCGTGCAGCCATTCGTACAATGCGCGCGAGCCGAGAAAGAAGGCGCCGCGCAGGTAGTGTCCGCCCGGCGTTTCCGGGCTGAGCCGGCCGGCCGCCGCGGCCCGTTCCAGCGCCAGGTTGTCCCAGCTGCGGCGCTTGAGGATGCCGCCACGCTGCAGGTGCATGAAGCCGTCCATCACCATTTCGCTGGCGCCGTACAGGCCGGCCTCGAACGGGGCCAGTCCGCCCTGCCAGCCGGCCAGCGCGTGGGTGGCGCCGGCCGGGTCCAGCGCCACCAGCGCACGGCGCCACTGGATGTTGTTCTGGTGACGCAGCAGCAAGGCTTTCACCAGCGCGTCGGACAGCGCGCCGATGCCGATCTGCAGGCAGCCGCCGTCCTTGACCAGGGCACTGGCATGCAGGCCCAGCGCGTATTCGGCCAGGCCCACCGGCGAACGCGGCAAGGCGAACAGCGGCGGTGAATGTTCGGGGCGCAGCTCCACGTCGAAATACGCTTCGGCCACTTCGGCGTCGCCACTCAGGTACGGCAGGTCCGGATGCACCACCGCCACGCACATCGGCCGCGGCTTGCCGGCCAGCTGCGAAAGGCGCAGGAAATCCAGGGTGAGGTCGGGGTTGCACGACAGGCTGTAATGCACGCCATCGGGTCCCTCGCGCCGCGCCACCAGCTGCACCAGCAGGTTGATGTCCTGCACCACCAGGTCGCGCGCGACATGCGTGTAGTTCTGGCTGATGTAGCTGCGCTGCGCGCTTCCCGAATGCAGCAGCGCGCCTGATTGCAGGTAGAACTCGTGCACCGCGACATTGGCCGGCAGCGCATCGCGTGCCTGGTCCAGCGCGTATTGCGGATCGACCGCATCGGCGCCGAAATGACGTTCGAGGAATGGCTGCAGGAAGCGCTGCTCCAGTCCGCGCGCCGGCTGCGGCCGGGTCAGCGACAGCGCGGTGTACAGCCGCATCGAGCGCGTGGCGTCGGCGCCGACCAACCGATACAGCGCATTGAGCAGTCCGTGCGGCTTGCCCAGACCCAGCGGCGCGGCGATGCGCAGGTCGGGCCCCAGCACATCGGCGAGGTGGCGTGCGCAGGCATCGGTGTCGGTGTAACGGTGCTCGATCGGCATGCGCCCGATCATGCCAGAAGCCCGATGATGGCGGCGCGTCGACAAGCCTTCGCCTACACTCGGCCCATGCCCACGCCTCTGATTCCACCTACCCCGAGCCGCCTGCTGGCCGAACAGGCATTGAGCCGCGCCGCTGGCGCGCCCCTGCTCAGCGGCAACGCGGTGCAACTGCTGATCGATGCCGCCGCACATTACGACGCCTGGCTGGCTGCCATCCGCGGCGCGCAGCATCGCGTTCTGCTGGAGAACTACATCATCCGCGACGACGAGGTCGGCCGCGCCTTCCGCGATGCGCTGGTCGAGCGCGCGCACGCCGGCGTGTTTGTGGCGGTGGTCACCGACTGGGTCGGTTGCCTGGGTCAGTCGCGCAGTGCGTTCTGGGCGCCACTGCGGGCGGCGGGCGGCGAGGTGCGGGTGTTCAATCCGCCCACGCTGGGCCAGCCGCTGGGCTGGATCAGCCGTGACCATCGCAAATTGCTGGTGGTCGACGGCATCGTCGGCTTCCTGTCCGGGGTATGCATCAGCGCCAAGTGGCTGGGTGACGAAAAACGCAACGTGCCACCGTGGCGCGATACCGGCGTGATGCTGCGCGGCCCGGCGGTGGCCGAGCTGGAAGCGGCGTTCACGCAGAGCTGGGGCGAAACCGGAGCGGCGCTGCGGGCACTGGCGGCAGCGCCGGCGACCGACACGCCCGCCGGCGAAGTTTCGCTGCGGGTGATCGCCACCCAGCCGTCGACCGCCGGCATGTACCGGCTGGACCAGCTGATCGCCTCGATGGCACGCAAGACGCTGTGGCTGACCGATGCCTATTTCGTCGGCGTGGCACCTTACGTGCAGGCCTTGATCGCCGCCGCCCGCGATGGCGTGGACGTGCGTCTGCTGGTGCCGGGCAGCAGCGACATCCCGGTGGTGGCGGGCATGTCGCGCTCGGGCTACCGGCCCTTGCTCAAGGCCGGCATCCGCGTGTTCGAGTGGAACGGTTCGATGCTGCACGCCAAAACCGCGGTGGCCGACGGGCAATGGGGCCGGGTCGGCTCGTCCAATCTCAACATCGCCAGCTGGCTGGGCAATCACGAGATCGACGTGGCGGTGGAGGACGACGGCTTCGCCGGCCAGCTCGCCGCCCAGTATGAAAAGGATCTGGGCAACGCCACCGAAATCGTGCTGGCCTCGCGCCGACGCCGCCACGGCAACGGGGAAAGCGAGCGGGTCCGCAGCACCGAGGCGCGGCCGCCGCGGGTGCGCCACGGCGGTGGCAGTTCCGGTCGCGCCGCGGCCGGCGCGTTGCGCATCGCCAACAGCGTCAGCGCCGCGCTGACCAATCGACGGGTGCTGGGCGATACCAGCAGCAGTCCGCTGATGATCGGTGCCGCCGTGCTGGTGGTGATGGCGATCATCGCGTTCCTGTGGCCGGCATGGATCGGCTGGCCGTTCGGTGCGCTCGCCCTGTGGTTCGCACTGAACCTGGCCATTCGCAGCTGGCGCGGGCGCGAACTGCGTGAGGCGGACGACGAGGACTGAGCGCGAGAACCCCGCCACCAGGTCTTGATGCTGTTCCTCCGCTTTCATCCTCAAGCGGATGTTTTCTCACAATTTGATACCGCTCGCATGCTAGGCTCACGCCCTTATGTCAGCGCCGTACGACCCCACCGAGACACGCCACATCCTCACCCCCAGCTCGCTCAACCGGCTGGTGCGCGACCTGCTGGGCGACGCCCTGCCGCAGGTGTGGATCGAAGGCGAGTTGTCCAACGTGGCCAAGCCCGCCTCCGGGCATCTGTACTTCACCCTGAAGGACAGCGGCGCCCAGGTGCGCTGCGCGATGTTCAAGATGAAGGCCGCCGCCCTGCGCTTCCGTCCCGCCGACGGCATGCAGGTGCTGCTGCGCGCCAAGGTCGGCCTGTACGAGCCACGCGGCGAGTTCCAGCTGGTTGCCGAATACATGGAGCCGGCCGGCGAAGGGGCCCTGCAACGCGAGTTCGAACAGCTCAAGGCGCGGCTCGACGCGGAAGGCCTGTTCGATCCGGCGCGCAAGCGCGGCCTGCCCGCCTATGCGCGGCGCATCGGCGTGATCACCTCGGCCACCGGTGCGGCAGTGCGCGATGTACTCAGCGTGCTGGCGCGACGCTGGCCGCTGGCCGACGTCGAAGTCTTGCCCGTACCGGTGCAGGGACGCGAAGCGCCACCGGCGATCGTGGCAATGCTGTGCAAGGCCTCCGCCAGCGCCCGCTACGACGTGCTGTTGCTGACCCGCGGTGGCGGTTCGCTGGAAGACCTGTGGGCGTTCAACGACGAAGCGGTGGCGCGGGCGATCCATGCCAGCGCGGTGCCGGTGGTGAGCGCAGTCGGGCACGAAATCGACTTCAGCATCGCCGACTTCGTCGCCGACCTGCGCGCGCCCACGCCGTCGGCGGCCGCCGAATTGCTGGTGCCCGATGCAGTGGCCGTGAGTCGCCATCTGCAGCAGCTGCAGCAGCGCCTGGCGACCTTGCAGCAACGCCGGCTGCAGGCACAGGCGCAACGCGTGGATCATCTGTTCGCTCGCCTGCAGGCACAGCGCCCGCAAGCACGGCTGGCGCGCGACGGGGAACGGCTGCGGCACCTGCGTCATCGCCTGATGGTGGCGCTGCGCGAACAGGACCAGCGACGCCGGACCCGTCTTGAACGCGTACACGCACGCCTGCTCGCCCGGCATCCCGGTGCACGACTGCCGCTGCTCGCGCATCGGCTCGCCGAACAGGACCAGCGCCTGCGCCGCGCCATCGCGCAGATCCTCGAACGGCGGCGAACGGCGCTGCGCCATGCCAGCCACGCGCTGCAGTCGATCAGTCCGCTGGCCACGCTGGAGCGCGGCTATGCGATCGTGTTCGATGCCGACGGCAACGTGCTGCGCTCGACAAGGAATGTCGCTGCAGGTACGCCGCTGCGTGCACGGCTGGCTGATGGCGAGCTGCGCTTGCGGGTGAGTGAGGATTGAATCCCCAACGGCGATAAACGCAGCCTTGCTCCTCCCCTGCTGCGCAGGGGAGGAAGAAAAGCGGCCAAGGCCGTCGGCTCACACCCGCTGAACGCCTGTCCTTCCATGCTTGATCCCATGCCGTCCGGAGCGTTGCCATGCTCAAGAAAAGCTATCCCTACTACCTCGCCAACCAGCCGCAACAACCGAATACCGACCTGGTCGTGCGCGACAAATACACCGGCAGGATCGCTACCCGGGTCGCCTTACCGGATGCCAAGGCCACCGAGAAAGCCATCGCTGCCGCGGTGAAAGCCACCACGCCGATGCGCAACTTCAAACCGTGGGCGCGGCAAGCCGTGCTGCAGCATTGCGCGCAGCGCTTCAGCGAGCGCCGCGACGAGCTGGCCGAGGCGCTGTGCATCGAAGCGGGCAAGCCGATCAAGGATGCCGCCGGCGAGGTGACCCGGCTGATCGAGACGTTCCGCATCGCCGCCGAGGAAGCGGTGCGCATCAACGGCGAGACGCTGAACCTGGAACTGGCCAGCCGTCTGGACGGCTATCACGGTTACACCAGACGCGTGCCGCTGGGCCCGGTCTCCTTCATCACGCCGTTCAATTTCCCGCTGAACCTGGTCGCGCACAAGGTGGCGCCGGCGATCGCCGCGGGTTGCCCGTTCGTGCTCAAGCCGGCTGAGAAGACGCCGATCGGCGCGTTGATCATCGGCGAGGTGCTGGCCGAGACCGACCTGCCGAAGGGCGCGTTCTCGATCCTCACTCTGGACGGGGCGCACGCCGCGCCGCTGGTCGAGGATGAACGCTTCAAGCTGCTCTCGTTCACCGGCGGCCAGGTCGGCTGGGAACTGAAAGCCCGCGCCGGCCGCAAGAAGGTGGTGCTGGAACTGGGCGGCAATGCCGCGTGCATCGTCGATGCCGATCAGGGCCCGAAGCTGGACAAGGTGGTCGAGCGACTTGTGTTCGGCGCGTTCTACCAGTCCGGCCAGAGCTGCATCGGCGTGCAGCGCATCTACGCCCACGCCGATGTCTACGAAGCGCTGAAACGCAAGCTGGTCGCCGCCACCAGGAAACTGAAGGCCGGCAATCCGAAGCAAGCAGACGTGTTCCTCGGCCCGATGATCGACGAGGCCGCCGCCACGCGCCTGCACGACTGGATCCTCGATGCGAAGCAGGCCGGCGGCAAGATCCTCTGCGGCGGCAAGCGCAACGGCAACATGCTCGATGCCACGCTGATGGAAAACGTGCCCGCCGACGCCAAGGCGAACCGCATGGAGGCGTTCGGTCCGTTCGCCCTGCTCGCTCCGTTCACCCGGTTCGACGACGCCATCAAGATGGTCAATGATTCCGACTTCGGCCTGCAGGCCGGCATCTTCACCGACAGTCTCGACCATGCCATGCGTGCGTGGAACGAACTGGAGCAAGGCGGCGTGGTGGTCAACGACGTCCCCAGCTTCCGTGTCGACAACATGCCCTACGGCGGGATCAAGCTGTCCGGGCTGGGTCGCGAAGGCATCCGCTACGCGATCGAGGACATGACCGAGATCCGCCTGATGGTGATGCGCGAATCGTGACCGTAGGAGCGCACCCTGTGCGCGATGTTCTCCGCCACGTAACGAACAGCTATCGCGCACAGGGTGCGCTCCTACAAAGCCCCGGCTTTCGTCGCCTGCACGTTCCAGCCCATCGCGTTGTACCAGCGATAGCGCGCGATGCCGACATACTCGTGCAGCGCCAGGTCGGCCATCACGAAGTTGTACGACAGCGGCAGCCATGAGCCAACGCCGTTGACGTAATCGGCGCGCACCGGCGTGGCATGGATGCCGAAGTGACTGAAATACAGCATGCCGCGACGCAGGTGGAAGCCGGACGACACCAGCAGTACGCGGTCCGGCCGATACGCTGCCAGCAGTGGACCGCTGAACTGCGCGTTCTGCCAGGTGTTCATGCTGCGCGATTCCAGCATGAGGTCGGCGGCATCGACACCGAGCCGCTGCAGGTCGCCGGCATAGATCGCCGCTTCGGACCGGCCCAGTCCGCGCGCGTCGCCGCCACTCACCTCGACCTTGCACTCGCGTGCGGCCTGGCGGCAATCGCGATACAGCATTGCCGCCAGGCTGATCCGCCCATAGGCAAACAGGCTGGCCTCGACCTGCGTGCCCTGGCCCACGCGGACCGTACCGGCACCCAGCAGGATGATCACGTTGCGCTGGCCCCAGGCCACCGGCGATGGCGCCGCCACGTCCGACTGCAGCTGTGTCATCAGCCAGATCGGCAGCGCTCCGCAACCTGTCGCCAGCAGCACCGCGACGGCCAGCCCGAACAGCACGCGGCTGCAGCGCCGCCAGCGCAGCAGCGCCAGCACGCTCGCCAGCACGATCAGGATCAGCAGCACGTTCACGGTCATCGGCAGGCCAGTGGATGATGATGGGTACTGGTGCCATTATGCCGGTGCCCCGCGCCGAACTGATCGTGGCCCATGCCACACCGATGGCGGCGCGGACGTTGCCTGGAATGGACCCACGCATGGGAGTCTGCGCATGACCACCCTCGTCTTCGTGCACGGCTGGAGCGTCACCGACACCTCGACCTACGGCCAACTGCCACAGCAGCTGCAGCAACAGGCCGCCGCTGCCGGGCTTCCGCTGACCCTGGCCGACATCTGGCTGTCCGAATACGTGAGCTTCGATGACGCGGTGACCATGGCCGACCTGGTGCGCGCGTTCGACCATGCCTTGCGCGACCTGCATCTGCTCGATGCCAGCTTCGCCTGCATCACCCACTCCACCGGCGGCCCGGTGATTCGCGAGTGGCTGCGCGCGCAGCGCGACCGGCCAGCCACGCACAGCACGATCCGGCTCAGCCATCTGGTGATGCTGGCACCGGCGAATTTCGGCTCGGCGCTGGCGCAACTGGGCAAGGGCCTGCTCGGCCGGCTCAAGGCGTGGTTCGGCGGCGTGGAACCGGGCCAGCGGATCCTCGACTGGCTGGAACTGGGCAGCGCCGAATCGCTGTCGCTCAACCTCGACTACATCCACAGCGACGACCCGCTGCGCCGCGGCCAGTTCCAGTTCGTGCTCACCGGCGACCGGCCCGATCGCCAGCTGTACGACCACCTCAACAGCTATACCGGCGAAGACGGCTCCGATGGTGTGGTGCGCATCGCCGCGGCCAACCTCAACGCCCACCACGCCGTACTTTCGCCACAGCCAGGCAGCGCCGGCAACGTCGACACGCTGGCGCTCAACCTCAACCGTGGCCCGCGCTGCGCATTCAAGCTGATCGCCGGCGCCGCCCATTCCGGCGACAACCTCGGCATCATGGCCGCCGCGGCGCCAGCCACGGTCGCCGCCATCCTGCGTTGCCTGCAGGTGCGCAGCGCCGATGACTACGGCGCGCTTTGCGATGCTTTCGAGCGCGAAAATGCCGCGCGCGACGCGGACAAGGTCGAACTGGAGCCGGCTGGCCCGTTCGCCCCGCGCGTGCACATCCACGACCCGCGCAGCCTGCTGATCGTGCGGCTCACCGACGAGGCCGGCGAACCGTTGACCGGCGCCGGCTTCCTGCTCGTTGCCGGCGCCCAGGCCAGCGCCGACCTGTTGCCCGAAGGTTTCCTGCTCGATCGCCAGGCCAACTCGAGACAGCGCACCACCATCTCGCTGTTCCTCGACTACAGCCTGCTCGCCGGCGACGACCGCGTGGCCGATCCGCGCAGCAGCCGCAAGACCCTGCGCTCCGCCGTTCCCAGTCATCGCCCGTATGGCGCCAGCGTGCAGCCGATCGACCTGGCCGGACTGGTCCACCATGCACTGGCGCGCAGCGCGAGCGCCGACGACCTGTTCGCCATTCTCGCGCCACACCAGACCACCGTTCTCGACGTGGTGCTGCCGCGCAAGATCGGCGAAGGCGTGTTCCGGCTGACCCGGAACCTGGCTCCCGAGGATTTCAGCAAGCCGGTGCCGGGAGCGGTGATCGCCTGACCGTTCGGCGGCATGCCATCGAAGTCGACGCCGTCGGGCGCGTCCCGATGGCAACACCGGCTGACTGAGCCTGGCCGGGGAGCGTGTAGCACACGGCAGATCGGCGATACTGCGCACTCGCGACATCCGCGCGCTCGTTCCATTTCGAGGGCCGACCGGATGGGCGCCAAGCGGTATCCGTCGACCCGGCCCAGGCATGCAAAAGAAACCGATCTTCTTCGACCCCTCCGGCCGACGCGCAACCCATGTTTCCCGCGTGGCCCTGCTCGCCGGCGTGGTCAGCACGTTGTTCGTGGTGGCATGCGCCATCAGCCTGTTCGTCGGGCCGAACATGACCGGCCTGCATATCGGCGAACACCCCAGGACGCGGCATGCCCTGGCCAACGTCAAGGCGGTGGCACCGGAGCTGCTGAAACCGGCCGCCAGGCTGGCCGCCGAGGTGCGCGCCCGGCAGAAGCAATTGCATGCGCCGCGCATCCACGCCAGCAAGTCGCCGGCCACCCACGTGCCGCCACTGTCGCTGGACAAGCCGGCCGACCGCCCGCTGGCCATCGGCTTCTACGTCAACTGGGACGACAGCAGCTATTCCGCGCTGAAACGCAGCCTGCCGCAGCTGGACTGGGTAATTCCCTCGTGGATGAGCCTGAGCGGCAAGGACATGGCGCTGCACACCAGTGTCGATGCCAAGGCGCTCAACCTGATCCGCAAGCAGAAGCCCTCCACGCCGATCCTGCCGTTGCTGCAGAACGCGGTGGATGCGAACTGGGACGGCCCCGGTCTGGCCCGCATGCTGGCCGA
Source organism: Rhodanobacter ginsengiterrae (assembly GCF_050026815.1). NCBI lineage: Bacteria > Pseudomonadati > Pseudomonadota > Gammaproteobacteria > Lysobacterales > Rhodanobacteraceae > Rhodanobacter > Rhodanobacter ginsengiterrae. The sequence goes on from NZ_JALBWO010000052.1 coordinate 181,093, forward strand.
CCCGACGCTGCGCCAGGCACGCATCGCGCAGATCGTGGCGTTCATCGCGGCAAACCATCTCCAGGGCGTGACGATCGACTTCGAGGACATCCCGGATACCGCGCAGCCGGACCTGAAGGCCTTCCTCGGCGAACTCAACGACGCCTTCGACCCGCACGGCTGGGGCATCGTGCTGTCGGTGCCGTTCGACGACGCCAGCTGGGATTACGCCGGCTACGCCGACATCGTCGACTTCGTGGTGCTGATGGCCTACGACGAGCACTGGGCCGGCAAGACCCCGGGCAGCATCGCCGGCCAGGCGTGGTTCGAGCAGACGCTGGAAAAGCGCATGAAGGAGCTCGACCCCGACCAGACCATCGTGGCGATCGGCAGCTACGGCTATGACTGGTCGCACGGCAACAATGCCGAAGCGCTGACCTTCCAGGATGCGATGGACCGCGCTTCCGACGCGCAGGCCGACATCGCATTCGATCCGGCCACGCAGAACCCGCACTTCTCCTACGACGAGGATGACGGCAGCACGCATCAGGTGTGGTTCCTCGATGGCGTCACCGCCTACAACCAGATCCACGCCGCCGACGAATACAAGCCTTACGGCTACGCGCTGTGGCGGCTGGGCTCGGAAGATCCGTCGGTGTGGTCCGTATTCGGCCGCCCGTATGCGGCGCCCGCGCCCGATCAATTGCGCACCATCGGCGCGGGCGAAGACATCGACATCGAAGGCCAGGGCGAGGTGCTGGAGATTGCCGCGCAGCCCTCGCCCGGCGCGCGCACCGTCGAGGTCGACAAGGACGACGGCAGCATCGACGACGAGAGCTACGCCAGCCTGCCCAGCTCGTACGTGATCCAGCGCGCCGGCACCCTGCCGCACAAGATCGCGCTGACCTTCGATGACGGCCCCGACCCCGAGTGGACGCCGCAGATCCTCGACATTCTCAAGGCCAGGCACGTGCCGGCGACCTTCTTCATCATCGGCGCGAACGCCGAGATGTCGCCCAAGCTGGTGCAGCGCGAGGTGAACGAAGGTCACGATGTCGGCAACCACACCTTCACCCATCCCAACCTGGGCGAAAGTCCGCCCGGCATGGTCTCGCTGGAACTCAACGCGACCCAGCGCCTGTTCGAGGCGCTGACCGGCCATTCGATGCGGCTGTTTCGCGCGCCCTACTTCGGCGACGCCGAGCCGACCACCGCCGACGAACTGGTGCCGATCCAGATCGCCCAGAAAATGGGCTACCTGTCGGTCGGCCTGCATGTGGACGCCGAAGACTGGCAGCGCCCAGGTGTCGACGCGATCGTCGACAATGTCGTGGCGGGCATCGAAACCAGCAACGTCGCGCGCAAGGGCCAGGTGGTGCTGCTGCACGATGGCGGCGGCGAACGCTCGCAGACCATCGCCGCGCTGCCGCGGATCATCGATGGCTTGCGTGCGCGGGGTTACCAGTTCGTCACCGTGTCGGAGCTGGCCGGGCTCACCCGCGAGCAGACCATGCCCGCGATCGCCCCGGGCTCGCTGTCGCAATGGACCGATCGCATCGTGTTCCTGGGGCTGGGCTTCTTCGGCCACTTCATCCGCTGGCTGCTGACCGTGGCGATCGCGCTTGGCGTGGCGCGGCTGGTGCTGCTGGGCGGCCTGGCCCTGCTCAACCGGGCACGCGAAAAGCGGCGCGTGGTACCGGTGCTCGGCGACCAGCCGCCACTGGTTTCGGTACTGATCCCCGCCTACAACGAGGAGAAGGTGATCGCCAGTTCGATCCGCCAGATCCTGCGCAGCCGCTACGCGAATCTCGAAGTGATCGTGGTCGACGACGGCTCGCTCGACGCCACCTCGGCGGTGGTGCGCCAGCACTATGCCGACGAGCCGCGAGTGCGCCTGCTTACCATCCCCAACGGCGGCAAGGCTCACGCGGTGAACACCGCGCTGCGCGAATCGAACGGCGCGGTGGTCGTGGCGCTGGATGCCGACACGCAGTTCGAGCCCGATACGATCCCGCGTCTGGTGCGCTGGTTCATCGACCCGAAGGTCGGCGCGGTGGCCGGCAATGCCAAGGTCGGCAACCGGGTCAACCTGATCACCCTGTGGCAGGCGCTGGAATACATCACCGCGCAGAACCTGGAGCGCCGCGCGCTGGCTGCGCTGGGCGCGATCACCGTGGTGCCCGGCGCCGTCGGCGCGTGGCGGCGCGAAGCGCTGGAGCAACTCGGCGGCTTCCCGGCCGACACCCTGGCCGAGGATCAGGACCTCACCATCGCGGTGCAGAAAGCCGGCTACAAGACCCTGTTCGATGCCGAGGCGATCGCCTGGACCGAAGCACCGGACACCGCCCGCGGCCTCGCCCGCCAGCGCTTCCGCTGGGCCTACGGCACGCTGCAATGCCTGTGGAAACATCGCGGCGCCACCTTCAACCCGCGCTATGGCTCGCTGGGCACCATCGCGCTGCCGCAGGTGTGGCTGTTCCAGATCCTGTTCTCGGTGGTGTCGCCGCTGGTCGACCTGGTGCTGGTCTGGCAGATCGTCGCCACCGCACTGGACTACCTGCAGCATCGCGGCCAGTTCGACGACACCAACCTGATCCGCATGCTGGTGTTCTACGCCGCCTTCATGAGCGTGGACCTGGCCGCCGCCGCGCTCGCCTTCGCGATGGAGAAGAAGGAAAAGTGGAGCCTGCTGTGGTGGCTGGTACTGCAGCGCTTCGGCTACCGCCAGCTGATGTACTACGTGGTGGTACGCTCGGTATGGACGGCCATTCGCGGCCCGTCGGTCGGCTGGGGCAAGCAGGAGCGCAAGGCGACGGTGAACACCGGCGAGGAACTGAGGACCTGACCGGCGCCAGCGTGGCCCCCTTACCCGTTGCAGTGTGCCGTGGCGGGTGCCGGCACATATCCCGGCAGATCGGCAGCATCGAAGGCGAACACGAAGAAGCGGTTGGAGTTGGCCTTGCCGGCAGGATGCAGGGCATCCTTGATGTCAGGCAGGAAATCGTTGTCGCTGGCGATGTAGAGCGTGTCCATGCGCCTGCCCTCGATGCGGGCCTGCGGACCGAACGCCAGCCCCTCGAGTTTCTCCGGGATATTGGCCGGGTTTTCCCCGGCAGCGGCAAGCGCGGCGACGATGTCGACAAACAATACCTTGTGCAGTGCCAGCGGGCGCAAGGTCGCCACGCCCTGACCTCCGCCGATCGGCGTGGCCTGACTCAGATCGACTTCATAGACCCGCTTGATCATCGCCTTGCTGGCGGCGCCCAGGCCACGGCTGTCGCGCTCGAGTACCAGCAAGCGCCTGCCGTCCACCGCCAGCAGGTCGCTGGCACCGGCGTAGCCTGCATGACCGGCATGGTCGATGTGATCGAGCGGATAGGCATATTGCGTCACGGCACCGGTTCGCAGGTCGATCCGGAGCAGCCGGGTCATGCCTGCATGCTTGCCGCCATCCTGGATCAGCGCGCCCTGCATGATCGCGAACAGCGTGCTGTCGTCAGGGCTGACGGCAATGCCTTCGATGCCATGGTTGGCGACCCGGCCGCGCTGGTTGTCGCGCAGCTCCTGCCGGGTATCCGGCGACGGGTGGGCCACGGCCAGCAGCTGCGGCAGCGCCAGCACGCGCAGCTGGCGGCCGCTGGCGCGGTCGAACTCGCGAATGCTCGGACCGTACTCGTCGCTGATGTACAACCGCTTGCCGTCGGCGCTCGCGCGGATGCCCTCCGGGTCGAGCCGCGCCGCGTTGGGTTGGAGCGAGTCGGCATCGGCGGAGAAATTGTCCGAGCGACCGGTGAAGTAGTCGTGGCCATCGCGGTCAAGCGACGGCTTGCCGGAGCGCAGGCCCACCGCCCTGCCATCGCCATAGACCAGCGGCGTGGGTGACCACAGCAGGGTGGTGGCCTGCAGCGTCGGCACCAGCGTGTACTTCAAGCGACCGTGCGCGGTCGGCCTAAGGCGCAGATCGAGCGTGTGGAAGCGCGCGATGTAGGACGTGGTATCGCTCACCGCCGGGTTGTAACGGACCGCATTGGGTCCGCGGTCGGGCATCGCCAGGAACCGACTGCAGCGCAGCTGCGCCAATCCCGAACCGAGGCCGCCCAGCAGGTTGCCCGGCGCGCCATTTTCCAGCGACGCAGCGGTGAGCACCGCCTTGTCGCCGCCGTGGGCATCCAGCGAGCCAACGGCGATCAGTTGCACGGCGGCCCGCACCCCGGGCGACGCGAGGCAGGCCAGCGCCAGCGCGATCGGTAGTGCCAGGCGGTGCAAGTGAGCGCGGAAACCGTGTTCGCCGGTCATCTCAGAACGCCAGCGAGACCGAGGCGAACCAGCTGCGGCCAGGCAACACCAGGTAGTAGATGCTGCCCTTCTTGAGCGAGTCGGCCACGTTCTGCCTGGCGTCGAACAGGTTGTCCACCTGCAGGCGCAGCTTGTAGCTCTTGAGGAACGTTCCGGCGAGGTTCTGGCCATAGCCAACGCTCATTGCCGCGCGCCAGAAGCCACCCGAGCGACCGGTGTTGGTGACGCTGGCGAATACGTCCGGATTGAAATCGCCCTCATAGACTTTCTGCGGTCCCACGTACTTCTCGGTCAACGAGGCGAAGAAGCCGTTCTGCTCGAAGCTGCCACCCAGTGCCGCCGTGCCGCTGGGCACGTTGGGAACGTCCAGGCCCGAGCGCTTGAACGTGGCACGACTGATCGAGCCGTTGGCGAACACGCTCAGGCCCTTGCCCAGGTAGTACGTCGCCTCCGCTTCGACGCCGCTCATGCGCGCGCCGCGGGCGAGGATGTAGACGTCCTCGTTGGTGACCGGATCGACCTGGGTGATCGGAAAGTTCTGATAGTCGATGTAGTACACGTCCATGTCGGCATCGAGACGATCGGCCTTGTACACCGTGCCGAGCTGGTAGTTCATGGTCTGCTGCGGCTTGACCTTGTTGGCGGCCGGATCGACCACGTAGAACTGGTTGAGATTGGGCGTGAGGAAGCCCTGCGCGGCCTGGACATAGGCACTCCAGGCATCGGTCAGCCGATAGTTGGCACTGAGATAGCCCAGCATCTTGTCCCAGCTCTGGCCGTAGTTCAGCGGCTGCTTGGTGGTCTGATTAGACGGCGCGTCGATGGTGCGGCGGGCATTGAAGTACTTCACGCCGGGCACGATCACCAGGTTGTCGCTGGCATTCCACGCATACTCGGCGAACAGCTGGGTGGTGTAGATCGAATCGCGCATCAGGTACTTGTATGCGCTCAGCGCGCTCTTGCCCGGCTTGACGTTGAGCTGTTCGCCGTTGGCATAGTCGATCGCCTTGCTGCTGCGATCGTTGTGCAGCCATTCGTACCAGCCGCCCAGACGCAGTTCACCGGCGTCGTCACGGTGGCTCAGCCGGAAGGTGTCGCCCCAGGCGCGATAATTGTTGATCTTGATGTAGCCGCCCATGGCGTTCGGCGAGGAGACGGTGCCCTTGAACGCTGATTCGTGACTCGTGTTGGCGTAGGCATAGGTATAGAACTTGTCGTCCAGATGCCAGTTGTCGCTGAGCTGGCTGGCAATGCCCAGGTACTCCAGGTCGGTCTGCTTGGTCTGGTAGTTGTAGCCCCGGTAGTCGACGCTGGCAGGATCGTTGGTCAGGCCGTAGTCGCGGCCAAGCGCAGCGATCTGCGCCGTGGTCAGGCTGCCCTTGTTCGGCTTGTTGAAGCGGATGTAATTGTAGTTGCTGAGAAAGGTCAGTTCGGTGCTGTTGCCTATCGGCTGCACATATTTGATGTAACCGGTCTTGCGATTCATCGGCGAGTAGGTCTGCGCCGTATTGGTGTCGTTGTACTGGGCGCTGACGATCAGCTTGCCGCCGTGCAGCGAGTCGATGCGGCCGGAGTTGAGTTCCAGATGCGTCAGCGTGGTGCCATAACTGCCGACGCTGAGCGTCGGAATGAACGAGAAATGATCGGTGGCGTCCTTGGAAGACAGGGCCACGGTGCCGCCGAAGGTGGCCTGGCCGAGCTGGCTGGCACCGCCGGGACCGCGGTCGACCACGATCTGACCCAGCACCTTGGCCGGAAAGTAGCTGCTGGTGTGGTGGCTGAAATCGTTGTTGTCGCCGAACGGAATGCCGTCGTAGGTCACGTTGTACTGGTTGTCGCTGAACCCGCGCAGGGTCATCTGCTTCGACTCGCCCAGCCCGGGCCCGGCCGGACTGACATTGGCCACGGCTGGCGCGATCGCCGCGATGCTGGCGTAGTCGGAGGTCGCCGCGACGTGGTTGCTGATGTAATCCAGCCCGATCACCGACTGCGGCTGCAGGACATCCAGTTCGCTCTGGGTGAACGCCTGGGTCTGCGCGGACTTCGCCAGGTCGGCGCGCACCTCCACTTCGGTCAGCTGCTTGGCTGCGGCAGCATCGGCGACACCTGCCGGCGCCGGGACATCCGCCGCGTGCGCCGCGCTGCCCAGGACCATGCCGAGCAGCAGCGCGCAACGGCTTGGCGCCAGCAGGCGGGCGATGGCGTTGCCGACGGAGCGAGGCGGATTCGGGTGGCGATGCGAAGCGATCATGAAGCGGCAGCCGGCTGAGGGAAGCCCAGCAGCGTAGGCGGCGCTCGTTGCGAAAATGCTGCAACCGGATGTCACGCACCGTGACGGTGGCAGGCACGGCTCGCGGCCATGCGCACCCGGCGCGCGGCATACTCAACCGTTCCCGCGCACCCGCATCGTCAGACCCTTCAGGAAATTGCGCAGCAGCTGGTCGCCGCACAGCTTGAAGTTCTTGTGGCCGGGCTGGCGGAACAGCGCGCTGAGCTCGGGCTTGGAGATCGGCAAGCCAGCGGCGGCGAGGACCTCGTGCATGTCGACGTCCTTCAGCTCGAACGCCACGCGCAGCTTCTTCAGCACCACGTTGTTGGTGACGCGCTTTTCCGGCGGCCGCGGCGCCCGGCTTTCGTCCTTGCCGCGGCGATGGAACACCAGGCCGTCCAGAAACAGCGCCAGCGTCTGGTTGCTGCACTCCAGATAATCCGGCTCGCCGTCCTTCTTCAGGAACGCCTGCACATCTTCCTTCGTGACCGGAGCATTGGCGTCGGCCAGATGGATGAGTTCGACCACCTTGCCGTCACTCAGGTCGAGCATGTAGCGGATGGAGCGCAATACGTCGTTGTTGATCATGTCATTCCGGTGGATGCCGCACTTGGGGCGCCATGCTACCGCGCCGCGCCCGTCTTGACCCCGTTTGCCCGTACGCCGCGTTTCACCTTTCACCACGAGAGAGGAGAACCGCCCGATGAAACTGAAAGCCCTGCTGCGCAGCCTGTTGCTGGCCCTGCTGGTGATGGTCGCCGGCTGCAGCGTGTCCCGACCCGAAACCGATACGCCACCGCACAAGAACAGCAGCACACCGCCACCGCCTGTCCGGCAACCGAGGGTGGAACCGGCCATGGCCGCCCCGCCCGCCGTCGCGCAGGACAAGGTCTCGGGCAAGACTGACGGCCTGGTCGACCAGGCTGCCCCGCCACGGTCGCGCCAGATCGGCCGCCCATTCGCGGCGCCGCCCGCCCCTCCTGCGCCTCCGGCACCGCCGGCGCTGGCCGAGATGGCTGGGATGTCCCACAACGCGCAGAGCGCGAAGCGCATGGTCTACATGCCGTCGCCGATCCTGCCGCAGCCGATGCCCGGCGAGGTCAACCGCGAGAACTACACCCATCGTGACAGCAACCCGGTGCAGTTGGTCAGCGAGCAGCCGGTGTCCACCTTCAGCATCGACGTCGACACCGGGTCGTATACCAATGTGCGACGCATGTTGAATGAGGGCCAGCTGCCGCCGGCCGACGCGGTGCGCGCGGAGGAGTTCATCAACTACTTCGACTATGGCTACGCGCCGCCGACCGATCGCCAGCAGCCCTTCAGCGTCACCACCGAGCTGGCACCCGCGCCGTGGAATGCGCAGCGCCAGCTGCTGCTGGTCGGCATCCAGGGTTACCGCGTGCCCAAGGCGCAGATCCCCGCCGCGAACCTGGTGTTCCTGATCGACACCTCGGGCTCGATGAACGAAGCGGACAAGCTGCCGCTGCTGCAGGCCTCGCTCAGGCAACTGGTGCGCGAGCTGCGCGCGCAGGACCGGGTAGCCATCGTCAGCTATGCCGGCTACGCCGGCGTGGTGCTGCCCTCAACCGCAGGCGATCGGCACGCCACCATCGACGCGGCGATCGACAACCTGTCGGCGGCCGGCTCCACCAACGGCGGCGCCGGCATCGAACTGGCCTATGCACAAGCCGAACAGGGCTTCATCAAGGGCGGCGTGAACCGGGTGATTCTGGCTACCGACGGCGACTTCAACGTCGGCACGGTCAACCCCGAAGCGCTGAAGACCATCATCGAGGATCACCGCAAGAGCGGCGTGGCATTGACCACGCTGGGCTTCGGCCAGGACAACTACAACGACGCCATGGCGGTGATGCTGGCCGACGCGGGCAATGGCAGCCACCACTACATCGACAGCCTGCAGGAAGGCCGCCACGTGCTGGTCGACGAGATGTCCGCCACCCTGCTGACGATCGCGAAGGACGTGAAGATCCAGCTCGAATTCAATCCGTCGCAGGTGCAGGAATACCGCCTGATCGGCTACGAGAAGCGCATGCTCAAGCGCGAGGATTTCAACAACGACAAGGTCGACGCCGGCGAGATCGGCGCCGGTGCCAACGTCACCGCGATCTACGAGATCACCCCGAGCGGATCGGCCGGCGCCCGCATCGACCCGCTGCGCTACGGCCATGCCGAGTCAGCCAGACATGACGGCAAGGAGCTGGCCTTCCTGCGCCTGCGCTACAAAATGCCGGGGCAATCCGAAAGCCGGCTGATCGAGCGGCCGATCGCGGCCCAGCCTGCGACAGAACCCAGCGAACGCCTGCGCTACGCCGCCGCCGTGTCCGCCTTCGCCGATGCGCTGCGCGGCGGCAAGTATCTGGACGGCTACGGCTATGCGCAGATCGCCGCATTGGCGAACGGCGCGCGCGGCGACGACGCCGACGGCTACCGCGCCGGCTTCGTGCAACTGGTCAAGCTGGCCGACGGACTGGCCACGCACGGCCATGGCAGTGCCAGCGACACCGCCGCGCGCTGAGGTTTCCGGTCCCGCTGCGGCGGTGGCGGTCATGGGCAGGCTCGCCCCGCCGCCCTTCCCCGGCCACCACTGCACAGCGGGACTGGAACCGGCGAGAGCGCCCCACCCCGACCCTCCCCTGCGAGCAGGGGAAGGAGCCGGTCAGCCACATCCGCGAAAAGCCTGACCCCCTCCCGACCTCCCCCTGCATGCAGGGGGAGGTCGGGAGGGGGTAACGCTTCTCGCGGAAATTGCGTCAACCTAGCCACCATGCGGCGATTTGCCTTAACCTCGCCCCCCATGGATGCCGCGGTCGATCCCGATGCCTTGCTGATGCTCGCCTACGCGCGCGGCGACCTCGCCGCGTTCGAGGCGCTGTATGCCAGCCATCGCGGCATGCTCTACCGCTTCCTGCTGCGCAGCGTGCGCGATCCGCACCGCGCCGACGAACTGTTCCAGGAAACCTGGAGCCGGGTGATCGGTGCCCGCGAGCGCTACCAGCCGCAGGCAAAGTTCAGCACCTGGCTGCTGCAGATCGCCCACAACCTGATGATCGACGGCAGCCGCCGCCAGCGGCCGATGGCCGGCAGCGACGAAGCCGACGGGGTGCTGGCGAACCTGGCCACGCCCGAGCGCGAGCAACCCGACCACGCGCTGTCCGCGTTCGAACGCCGGCGCAACCTGCAACTGGCGATCGAGCAGTTGCCCGACGAACAACGCACCGCGGTGTTGCTGCGACTGGAACAGGAGCTGAGCCTGGAGGAGATTGCCGTGGTCACCGGTGCCGGTCGCGAAACGGTGAAGTCGCGCCTGCGCTATGCCATCAATCGATTACGCGAAGTGCTGTCCGAATGACCACGCCCCTGCCCCCGACCGATCCGTCCCGCGCCGACGAGCCGCTGCCCGGCGAAGCCGAGCTGGCCGCGCTGTATCGCCAGTTGCCGCACAGCGAACCCTCGCCGGCACTCGACGCCGCGGTGTTGCAGGCGGCGGCGCAGGCCTTGACCGGCGCGGCCGATGCCACCGTCACCGAGCGACGCAGGTCACCGCGCGAGCGCGGCGACTGGGTCCATCCGAAGCCGCTGTCTGCGGTCACGACGCAGGCAATTCCGTCGATCGAGGCCGCCGCGCGCCGCCGGCGGACACCACGCTGGATCATCACCCTGGGCAGCGCGGCCAGCCTGGTGCTGGTGGCCGGACTGGCCTGGCAACTGCGCAAATCGAGCCCGCCGCCAGCGGCGCCCGCCGCGCGGGAGGAGTCCAGCGGCGCGGCCGCCAGGGCCAGCACGGAAACGGCGCCGCTGGATGCACCGTTGGCGCAGGCTGTTTCTCCGCCAGCCGTGTTGCCGTCGCCGCCGCAACTCGCCGAGCGACAGGCCGCCACGCAGTCGGCTGCCGCGAAGAAGCAGCAGAACGACGCGCTGCAGTCGGCCCAACGCAAGGCCGCCGCCAGGTCGATGGCTGCGCCGCCAGCAGTCGCCGAACTCGCCGCACCTGCGCCGCCTCCGCCACCGGCACCGCCGGCACCACCCGCGCCTCCGGCGCCGGCCCAGGAAATGTCGGCCAATGCTGCCGCCAGCGGCCTGCTCGACAAGACCGACCAGGCTGCTGCTGCGCCGAGCGCCATCCAGGCCGCGCCGACCGCCGCTGCGCCGGTGGCGACGAGCGAGGACGCCCGCGTCAAGGACACCTCGCCGCAAGCTGGCGACACCCCGGCGCAGGAACTGGCCAAGATCCGGCGACTGTTCGACGAAGGCCACCGCGCCGAGGCGCTGCCGCGACTGCGGGCCTTCCGGCACGCGCATCCGCAATGGCCGTTGCCACCCGCGCTGCAGGCACAACTGCAGGAACCATGAGCGAGACGCTGTCCACCCTGGCCCAGCGCTGCCGTCATCAGGAAGACATCAAGAAGAGCCGCTTCCTCGCCCTCGCCGCCCCGGTCAACGCGGCCCAACAGGCGCTGGCCTTTCTGCACGAAGTCGCCGACCCGGCCGCCACCCACAATTGCTGGGCCTACCGCATCGGCCAGGATTACCGCTTCAACGACGACGGCGAACCCGGCGGCACCGCTGGCCGGCCGATCCTGCAGGCGATCGAAGGCCAGCAGATGGATGGCGTGGTCGTGGTGGTCACGCGCTGGTACGGCGGCATCAAGCTTGGCGCTGGCGGCCTGGCGCGTGCCTACGGCGGCACCGCGGCCGAATGCCTGCGCCGGGCCGAACGCGTGCCGATCATTCCGATGGCGACGCTGGCCTTGGCATGCAGTTTTGCCGACCTCGCCCTGCTCAAGGCGCGGCTGCCTGAACTGGGCGCCAGCGTCACCAGCGAAACCTTCAGCGGCGAAGGCGCCAACCTGCAGCTCACCCTGCCAGTCACCCGCGTGGACGAAGCGGTCAGCCGCATTGCCGACCTCACGCGCGGCGAGACCATCGCGGCACGCATCGACTGACGCCCGCCAAATCGTCCATCCCCACTCCAGCAGGCCTCCCCATGAACCGTGACCCGCAACTTTTCCCCGACGACGACAACGGCAACGTCCTATGGCAGATGGCCGAGGCCGGCGACGACCTGTCGATTCCCCGCGAAGTCGACTTCGCGGTGATCTTCCCCTCCGAAGACGATGCCCTGAAGTTCGCCGTGCACCTGCTGCGCAGTGATCAGAAGGTGTCGTTTTCCGCGTACGAAGAACACGACGAGCTGCCCTGGCAGGTGCTGGCCCATCCGTTCATGGAGCCCAGCCACGAGAACATCTCCGGCTTCGAGCAGTTGCTGGGCGAAGCGGCGGAAGACTTCGACGGGCGCAACGACGGCTGGGGTTGCGAGGCGCAGCAGGCAGCCTGAGTCGCAACGTGCGCGGTTTGGCGCGGCGCCAGCCGCCACTTCGCGCCCGTGCATTGAATCAACCCGTCGACCGCCCCAACTCATGGGGTCGATGCCGACTCTTTGCGAGATCCCATGAGCAACCCCGACAAGCCCCAGTCCTCCCGTCGCATCGGCGCGTTGCGCGGGCTGTGGCCCTTCCTCAAGCCGCACAAGGCACTGGCGATCGGCTGGCTGGTGTTTCTCGGCATCTCGTCGGGCGCCTCGCTGGCGCTGCCGCTGGCGTTTCGCTACATCATCGACAAGGGCTTCGGCCATTCCAGCCAGGCGGTGATCAACGAGACCTTCATCGCCTTGTTCGGCGTGGCGCTGGTGCTGGCCGTGGCCACCGCGGCGCGGTATTTCTGCATCACCCTGCTCAGCGAACGCGCGCTGGCCTCGCTGCGCAAGACGCTGTACGCACAAGTGATCCGACTGGACGTGAGCTTCTTCGAGCGCAGCCGCGTCGGCGAACTGCTGTCGCGGCTCAGCGCCGACACCGAGGTGGTGCAGGCGCTGATCGGTTCCGGCGTATCGGTGGCATTGCGCAGCGCAGTGATGCTGCTCGGCGCCAGCGCCATGATGGTGTGGACCGCGCCGTCGCTGGCCGGCCTTACCGCGCTGGTGATACCCGCGGTGATGCTGCCGATCCTGGTGTTCGGCCGCCGCGTGCAGAAACTCTCGCGCGCCAGCCAGGACCGCCTCGCCGACGCCGCCGCGATCGCCAACGAAACCCTCAACGCCTCCACCGCAGTGAAGGCCTACGCGCGCGAGAACATCGAAAGCACTCGCTACAGCAACGCGATCCTGCGTGCCTTGGCCACCGCGCGCCGGCGCATCGGCATGCGCGCGCTGCTGACAATGGCGGTGATCGTGCTGGTGTTCGGCGCGATCACCCTGGTGCTGTGGGCCGGTGCGCGCCATGTGCTGACCGGCACGCTGGATGCCGGCGTGCTGGGCCAGTTCGTGCTGTACGCGGTGTTCGCCGCCGGCTCGGTGGCGGGCCTGTCCGAAGTGTGGGGCGACGTGCTGCGTGCGGCCGGCGCGATGGAGCGTCTGGGCGAACTGCTCGACGAGCGCCCGGAGATCGTCGCGCCGGCACAGCCGCTGGCGTTGCCGCGTCCGGTCAGCGGCGCCCTGCGCTTCGACGGCGTCGGCTTCCACTACCCGACCCGGCCCGACACCGCTGCCCTGCACGACTTCACCCTTGAGGTTCACCCCGGCGAAACCGTCGCCCTGGTCGGCCCGTCCGGTGCCGGCAAGAGCACGGTGTTCTCGCTGCTGCTGCGCTTCTACGATCCGCAAAGCGGCAGCATCAGCCTCGACGGCATCGACCTGCGCGCGGTAACCCTGGATGACCTGCGCGGTGCGATCGCGCTGGTGCCACAGGAAACCGTGATCTTCAGCGGCAGCGCCGCCGACAACATCCGCTTCGGCCGCGAAGGCGCCAGCGACGAGGAAGTGCGCGAAGCCGCGCGCGCCGCCGAAGCGCACGAGTTCATCAGCGCACTCAACGACGGCTACCAGGCCGAAATGGGCGAACGCGGCGTGCGCCTGTCCGGCGGCCAGCGCCAGCGCATCGCCATCGCCCGCGCGATCCTGCGCGACGCGCCGCTGCTGTTGCTCGACGAAGCCACCTCCGCGCTCGACGCGCAATCCGAAGCGGCGATTCAACAGGCGCTGGAGCGGCTGGAAAAAGGCCGCACGACGCTCGTCATCGCGCATCGCCTCGCCACCGTGCAACGCGCCGACCGCATCGTGGTGCTGGATGGTGGACGCATCGTGGCGCAAGGCACGCATGAGAGTCTGCTGGCTGAAGGTGGCTTGTATGCGGAGCTGGCACGGTTGCAGTTTGTGGCTTGAATGATTGGACAGAAGAACATTGATTGCCGGAACGGTAGCTATCGACCCAGGAGCTGCCGGCCGTCCTATCTATCTGTTCAACAGATAGCCGGCGCTGAAAGATCTTGCCCATAGGAGATCAAACGCTCCTCGTCGCCACGACCGGTGGCACGGCGGCGGCGCGCCGCGCCGGCCCCAGCACGGCGAGCTGGCCGATCAGCCACAGCGCGATCGCGCCGACCGGGAAATAGATCAGTGGCAGTCGCGGCAATTCGTAACGCAGCATCAAGAGCAGGTTGATGCCGTAGGCCAGCACCATGCCAAGCGCGATGCCGATCGTGGCGAGCAGAAAGTTCTCGGTCTGGAAGTAGTGCAGGATATTGCTGCGGGTGGCGCCGAGTGCACGGCGCACGCCGATGGTGCGGCGACGCTGTCCAACCCAGAAGCTGGCCAGTCCGGCGATACCCAGCGCGGTCACGATCAGCAACGCCGCGACAATCCCGACCAGCATGCCGGCCATGGCCCGGTCGTCCTGGAAGTATCCATGGCGTAGTTCGTCGTAGGTGCCCTGCGCCAGCACGATGCGATTGGGGTCGATGCGCTTGAGCGCGGCCAGTGCGGATTTCAGCACCTGCTCGCGATCTTTCGCGCCGGTGCGAATCACGTAAGTTCCACCCTCTGCCGCAGTCAGGCGTATCGGAAAGACAATGCTGTTCTGGGCGCCCATCTGCAGCGAGTCCGGCCGTGCCAGTGGGGCGCTCACACCGACCACTCGCATCGGTATGTCATTGCCAAAGTAGATCGTCTTGCCCAGCGCGTTCTGGCCCGGCCACAGACGCGCGGCGACTGGCTGATCGAGGATTACGGTGTGCGGCAGATTTTTCATGTCGCCACTGTGCAACGCGGGCAGCGCGGTTTTCAGGTCGACCAGTTCCTCGGGATGGAAATCGCGCCCCGAAACCACCCGCACACCCAGCGTAGCCAGCAGGTTCTGGCCGTAATAGCTGGCCACTTCGAGCGAGGTCTTCTGCTGTTGAGGACGCAGCTTGATGCCGCTGTTGGACATGGAGTACCCACTCAGCGGCAACTGGTTTGCCAGCGCCACCGCCTGCACTCCGGCGATCTGCCGCAGAGTAGCCAGATCGGTTTGTGCTTGCGCATAGGCATCCGGTCGATCACCGATGTACGCAAACTGGATCTGCAGCAGTTCGTGGTCGGCGATGCCGCTGGGAATGTCCATGCGTTGCAGGCGTCGATGGATCAGAAACACCGCGTTGCACACGATGGCGCAGGTCAGCGCAATCTGCAGGATCAGCAGCAATGCGGTGATCTTGTGCCGGCGCAGCGTAGACAGAATCGGGCGGATATCCATGTCAATGGCTCTTCAGTTGCAGGCCGGGAGTGATCTGGCAGGCGCGCCAAGCCGGCAGCGCGCCGGCCAGCAGGCTGGCAATCACCGCCAGCACGAGCGTCGTTGCCAGCATCGCGCCATCCAGATGCGCCAGTGGCGCGTAATCCGCCGGCTGTCGTCGCACCAGCCACAGCCCGAGGTAGGCCAGCAGCAGGCCGCCAAGCCCACCGGCAAGCCCGATCACGCCGGACTCCACCAGCAGCTGCATGAACAGCGCACGCCGCGATGCGCCCAGCGCACGGCGCACTCCCAGTTCGGCGGAGCGGCGCAGGAACTTGGCCAGCATCAGGCCTACCGTATTGACCAGGCACACGAGCAGGAAGCCCAGTGCCAGCCAGTTCTGCAACCGCACATCACCAGGCACGACCTGCTCGTAGTCCAGCCACTGCATCAGATTGCGCAGGCGTACATTGGGCGGACGCAGAAAGCGGCCGAGTGACTTTTGCTCCAGCGAGTAATGGATCAGAAACTGCCGGTACGCAGCAGCCTGGGGCGGCGTATCCAACTGCACCCAGAACTGCAGCCACACGCAGGGTGCCGTATGCGCGGGAGTGGCGCCGTCACCACCATTGCCCCAGCAGTCAGCGCCGCCAAGATGCGCCAGATGCAGATCCTGCGAGGTGGACAGCGGCAGGTAGACACCTTCGTTCCCACCGTAGCTCTTCAGGTTGAGATCGTAGAAATGCGGATTTGGTCGCCAATCCCCCAGCACGCCGATGATGCGCAGGGCATGACCCTCCACGCGCAGCATGCGCCCGCTACTGTCGCGACCACCGAACAGCTTGTCATTGAGCCGGCTGCTGATCACCACCACGGCGGCGCTGGCCGCATCCTCGGACGCACTCCACGCATGGCCATACCGGAACGGCACACCGAACATGGAAAAGAAATCAGCCGTGGTGTAGCGCGCGGTCTGGTAAAACGGATCGAGCGCTGACTGTGCCGGCTGGATAGCTACCGAACCGCCTGTCATCAGCGCCTGGCGATCCGCTCGTTTGGCCTGCAACAGGTTCGTGCCGTCGATCCAGGTGACCCGATCTGGCGGTTCGCCATGCAGCTGATAGTCACCCATGTCGCGCGGATCAACCTGCGGCGCGTACAACGTGCCGCTGCGCCCCGGCAACGGGTCGCCGGACAGCACGTGCAGTACGGTCAGCGTGGTCATGCTGGTGCCGATGCCAAGCGCAATAGCCAGCACCATCAGAGCGGTGAGCGCCATGCTGCGGCTGAGGCTGCGCAACGCGAGGTCAAAGTAGTAGCCGAACATTTCCTTCCCCCATTCACTTCCGCTTCTGCAAGCAGGAATTTCATTCACCGGCAACCACCCGACAGCGGATTTGGGGTGAATGGAGACCTCGGCGTGGCGAGGAGGAACTATTGACCCATGCGGGCGAATAGCGCGTCGCGATACCGTCGGCTGAGCCGGAGGGTGCGGCCGTTGTGCAGATGGATTTCGTAGTCGCCCTTGAAGAGGGGGGTGAGCGATCCGATGGAACCGAGATTGACCACGGTCGACTTGTGGATCCGCACGAATCGCTCGTCGCCCAGCTGGGACAACAGGTCCTGCAGTGTCCTGCGTAGCAGGTACCTGCGCGAAGCGGTATGTACATGGACGTAGTTGTCGTCGGCTTGCAGCCATTCGACGGATGCGGCATCGATCAGTTGCAATCGTTCGCCATCCGGTACGAGCAAGCGCTCACACGCAGGGTTCTGTATTCGTCCAATGGCTACCGCCTTAGCACCGGACTCATGGGCATGCAGCCGCTCCCGGACACGCTGCACGGTGCGCATGAAGCGATCCAGATCGTAGGGCTTAAGCAGATAGTCGACCGCATTGAGGTCGAACGCCTTCACTGCATGCTCGTCGAATGCAGTCACGAACACGATCAGCGGAGCTCTCGATGGCTCAAGTTGCGCAGCGACCTGGAGTCCCGACAGTGTCGGCATCTGAACATCGAGAAAGGCCACCTCCGGATGGAATCGCTCGATGCACTGCGAGGCGGACAGTCCGTCCTCGACCGATCCGACCACTGCCATGTCCGATTGTTCGGCAACCAGGCGTTCGAGTTTCTCGCGGGCCGGTGGCTCATCGTCGGCGATCACGACGCGGATCATTGAACGCTATCCGTCAGCGGCAGCAAGACGCGCACGGCAACGCCGTCGTGCTCGTTGCGGACCCGCAGTGACGCCGCATCGCCGTAGATGATGCCCAGCCGCTCCCGGCAGTTGCGGAAGCCCACTCCGTCACGATGCTCCGGTGCCAGCATGGAGCCGGAATTGCTCACGGCGACTTCCAGCGAGTCGCCTTCGCGCAGGACACTGATATGGATGCGTACTGGCGTCACCGTAGGCTCGACACCGTGCTTGAACACGTTCTCAAGCAAGGGCTGCAGCAATAGTGCCGGGACGGGAGTGTCGAGGAGCGTCTGATCGGTCTGCCAGCTCAGCGTCACGCGATCCCGAAACCGCTCGCGCATGATGTCCGCGTACAGCTCAAGCGTGCGAAGTTCTTCAGCAAGCGGCGTCATTTCATTTTCAATGGACCGAAGGCTGATACGCAGCAGATCTCCGAGCGCTGCCACCAAACGGTCGGCCCGCGCCACGTCCGTATGCATCAGGGCCGAGACGGTGTTGAGTGCGTTGAACAGGAAATGCGGCCGCAGCTGGCCCTGAAGCTGTGCAAGCTGCGCCTCGGCCAGCGCTTTCTGCGTTTGCAACAGACGGTGCCGCTGGACTTGCCACTGCCCATGGGAATCGATACCGAACAGGATCCCGAGCCACAGTCCCGCGAAAATCGTCAGTTTGATGCTCTCGTAGACAAAGACGAAGCCCCAGCCTGGGTGCTCGTAGGTACGGCCCACGACGGCGTAGACGCCGTGTCGTATCGCATATACCGCCGCAATCCACGTGATGAAGACCAACGGCAACCAGCGCAGATAGCTGCCGAACCAGATCAATGGCTGGTCAAGATACGGCGCATGGCGCCCGCGAACCCGAACGGCAAGCCACATCCATCCGGTTGAGATCAATGCCGAACTCCCCTCCCACAGGACTGGCTCCCACCAACGGGCAGCCGGATTGTGGAGCTCATTCTCGATCGAGACGCTGATCATGAGCAGCCAGAACACTGCCCACAACGCCCAAAACGTGGCCAAGGTCTGCGGAGGAATCGTCGCGCCGTCGTCGGGCGGTGAGCGAGGTAGCACGTTCATGGCGATCAAGTGTAGCCGCGCCTGCGGCGGCTGACGTTGTCCATGTGGCAAGCGGGACCTGGGAGGGGCGAGCCGGCCATGGCCGGGCATTGAAAGTCGCTTTGTCGGTACCTTGATGGCGCAGTCTCCTTTTCCCTTTTCTTGAAGTTGGTAGCTGCTTTGAGTCGCGGCTTCCAGCGCGCCGGATCATCGAACCATCACAACCGATAGGCGGGCCGAGGAGTGGAGTCAGCCTGATTGGCGCACCAATCTCTCGTGTCGGTCACCCTCATTCCAACGTCAGCTAGAACAATTCAGCCCTGACTGCCCATGGCCCACTTTTGGCGCCCCACCTTCCGTATGATGCAAAGCCGGCGGCGTGCCGGCTCAACCCGTGGAAGGTCGACCGTGTTCAAGCTGCCCCGTGTTTGTGTGGTCATGCTGCTGGGCGCGTTCGCGCACGCGGCGCTGGCCGCGCCCGCTGCACCTTCGTCCAGTGACAAGCAGCAGCTCGGCGTCGCGCCCGTCTGTACTTCGGCCAGGGAAAAGCTGGACGAGAAAGGGTTTGTGCGAATCGGTGGCATCGAGCAATGGGTCGCCGTCAAGGGCGACAGCTGTGCCAATCCGATCATCCTGTTCATCAGCGGCGGCCCGGGCAATCCGCTCAGTCCCTACGCGGATGCCGTGTATGGCGCGTGGAGCAAGGACTTCACCCTGGTGCAATGGGACCAGCGTGGCGCCGGCATGACCTACGGCCGCAGTCCGCCGGCAGCGGATGCGCTGCTGACGATCAGGCAGATGCGCGATGACGGCAACGAGCTGGCGGCCTGGCTTGGCCATCGCTACGGCAAGAAGAAGGTGATCCTGTGGGGCAGTTCATGGGGGTCGATCCTTGCCGTGCACATGGCCAAGGCGCATCCCGAACTGTTCTACGCGTATCTGGGCACCTCGCAGATCGTCAACAATCGCGACAACCAAGCGGTCAGCTATGCCGGATTGCTCGCCCTGGTGCGCGCTGCCGGTGACCAGCCATCGCTGGCGGTGCTGCAAGGCGTCGGCGCGCCGCCGTGGACCGATCCGCGCAGCTTCGGCAAGGTGCGCCGGGTGATCCGCAAGTACGAAGCCAAGGTCACCACGCCGGCACCCGCGAAGTGGTGGGCACCTGTCGCCGAGTACAGCACGGCCAAGGCCAGGGCCGACTACGAGGCAGGCGAGGATTATTCCTTCATCAACTTCGTCGGCATGCACGGCGACGGCATGGCGTCGCAGGTGGACTTGCCCGCGCTCGGTACCGACTTCGCGATGCCGGTGTTCTTCGTCGAGGGCAAGCATGACCTGCTGGCCACGCCCGATGTCGCGCGGCGCTACTACGACAGCCTGAAGGCACCTGAAAAAGCCATGGTGGTGCTCGAACACGCCGGCCACGATCCCAACCAGGACGTGGTGGATGCCGAGTACAAGATCCTCAGGGAACGCATCCTGCCGTTGACGAAGTAGGCGCGCCGAGAGAGGTCGAGCGGACCCTGACGGTGACATCCTTCGTCATGGGGCTCGGCCATCAAACGCGAAGTGGATGAGAGTCTCGCATCCCCTCCCTGCAGCGCATCTTTATCGGGTCAGGGAAGCAGACGCCTTCGAGGCCAGTACCAATCGAAGGAACCCGTCCACGTGCCGGCCGTGACGGAGTTGGATATTCTCCCAACGCAATGAAATCGCTCGCAGCAGTCGACCCGGGAGCAATTCACTGCACGTTGCTGCGCGTCAGCTGTTGATGAGTTGAGGGGAACCCATGAAAAGTCGTTGGCAGGTGGTGCTCGCATTCGTCGTGTTGTGGTTGCTGTATCAATCGGCCGAAGGCGTGGGCGGTCGATGGCTGCACAGCTTTCCCGTGCAGGCCGGCTTGATGCTTTCGTGCGTACTGATCGCGTGGCCGCTGTCGCGCTGGTTGGGTTATCGCGGTTACGGGGCGTACGCGTTGACTCGTCGTCATGGCTGGCAGAGCTGGTTACCCGCCGGCCTGTTGCTGGCTGTGCTGGCGAAGTTTGCTGCGGTATGGCTTGGTCTGGCGTGGGGTGTGTATGCGCTCGACGGGCAGGCGCCAGCCAGCACGGTGGCGAGCCTGTTGCCCGCGCTGCCGCTGTTGCTGCTGTCGACCTTCGTGGCGTCGCTGGCAGAGGACATCCTGACCCGCGGCTTCTGGTATCGCGCCGCCGGCATCCCATGGCGTGCCGGTGGGGTGTTCGTGCTGGCCTCCAGTGCGATCTACGTGCTCAACCATATCTACCGTCTTGCCGACGGCCCGCTCGAATGGCTCACCTTGTTCTGCTTTGGCCTGGCCTACGCCACCGCGCTGTGGCGCAGTGGCAGCCTGTGGGCAGCGGTGGGCCTGCACTGGGGCTGGAACCTGGGCAATGGGCTGGTGGATGCCACGATACCGGCGAGCGTCGTCGATGCACGCACAGCGCCTTGGCTGTCCATCGGTGCACACTTGCTGATGTTGCTGTTGATTCTGGTGTTGCCCAAAGCGCGAACCGTTCCGCTCGAAACCGGCATGCCCTAGATGTCGTGCAACCGGACCGGGCGAAAGTATCAGGGCCGGACTCACTTCTGGCTGCAACGACCGGGCACGCCACCGAATATATGGCGCCGCTACGAACGACCGGACTTGAACCGTGCCGCTGCGTCGCCTGCGGTGGGTGCCTTCAATACCCAGCCGCCAGACCCGCCGGACGACGCGGGTCGTTGGCGCCTTCGAGCAGGCCGGTTTCGGGATTGACCAGGATCGCCTCGACCGCACCGCCATTGAATGTCTTGAACGTGTAACCCATGCCTTCCAGCGTCTGCTGCGCCTCGGGGGTGAGCATGCCCTGCCCCACGTAGACGACATCCGGATACCACTGCTGGTGCACGCGCGGCGCGTTGACCGCCTGCTGCATGTTCATGCCGAAGTCGACCACGTTGAGGAAGCTTTCCAGCGTGGACGAAATGATCGTGGCGCTGCCAGGGCTGCCGGTGAGCATGAACACCTTGCCGTTGCGCAGCACGATGGTCGGCGTCATCGAACTCAACGGTCGCTTGCCCGGCTCCACCTGATTGATCACGCCCTGCACCAGGCCCGCGCCATTGGCTATGCCGGGCTTGGCGGTGAAGTCGTCCATCTCGTCGTTGAGGAAGAATCCGGTGTCACCGGCCATCTGCTTGTTGCCGAACAGGAAGTTGATCGTATAGGTCACGGCCACGCCGTTGCCGTCCGCGTCGACCACCGAATAATGCGTGGTGTGATTGCCTTCGGGTGCGCCGAGGCTGCCGGTGACCTCCGACGAGGGCGTGGCCTTGTCGGGCCGGATGGTGGCGCGCAGCTTCGCCACATGCCCGGCCGACAGCAGCGTAGCGATGGGATTGGTCACGAAGGCCGGGTCACCCAGATACGTGTTGCGATCGGCGAAGGCGCGGCGCTCGGCCTCGACCAGATAGTGCACGGTGTCGACCGAGCCATAGCCCCACTTGGCCAGGGGATAGGGTTCGATGAGCTGCAGGATCAGGCACACCGTGGTGCCGCCGGAACTGGGTGGCGGTGCGGAGATCACCGTATAGCCGTGGTAGTCGCAGGTGACCGGCTTTTCCCATTGCGCGGTGTAGTCGGCAAAGTCCTGCAGCGACAGGATGCCGCCGTTGGCCTCGCTTGCCTTGACCACGGCGTGGGCAATGGAGCCTTTGTAGAACGCATCGGTGCCGCCATCGGCAATCCGTTCCAGCGTGTGCGCCAGCTGTTTCTGGACCAGCCGCTCGCCGACTTTCCACGGCTTGCCGTGGTTGAGGAAGATCGCGGACACGTTGGCGTGCCCGGCAAACGCTTTCGCACTCGAGTCGAGGCTGTCGATGTCGCCCTGCTGCAGCACGTAGCCCTCGCTGGCCAGCTTGATCGCCGGCGCGATGACCTGTTTCAGCGACATCGTGCCGTAGGTCTTCAGTGCGGTGTTCAAGCCCATGACCGTACCGGGCACGCCCACACCCAGGTAAGTATCGGTGCTGCGGTCCTTGACCACGTTGCCTTCGGCATCCTGGAACATGGTCGGCGTGGCTTTCAGCGGGGCCTTCTCACGGAAGTTCAGGAACAGGCTGCGCCCGTCCTTGAGGTGGATGTTCATGAAACCGCCGCCGCCGATGTTGCCGCAGCACGGATGCACCACCGCCTCGGCGTAACCGACCGCCACTGCCGCATCGATCGCGTTGCCGCCCTGCTTGAGGATGTCCACGCCCACCTGGGTCGCCAGGTGTTGGGCGGTGACCACCATGGCGTGCTTCGCTGTCACCGGCCGGGCCTTGGCCAGGTCTGCCCGGGTGTTGGCGAAGGTATGGCCGGTCTCGTCCGGATTGGGGGAGACCAGTGGCTGCGCAGCGACGATCGCCGGATGGCCCTTGGTCGGCATGCTGTTTTCGGAACAGGCCGCGATGCCGATGACCGCCATGGCCAGTACCAGCGCCTGCCGCCAACCCAAAGGGATGTCATGCGACGGTGTCAGCAGACCGTGCAGCCTCGGGCGGGATGGCAGCGCATTTCGGTTCGACATGAATGTCCCTCCACGGTCAAGGCCTTGAGCATAGTTGCAGGCAGGCAAGTGTGGCCAATGACAAGACCGGTAGCGGGCATAACCGGGGGTTCTGCATCATGCCGTTCGCCTATGGGGCTGCGCTTGCCCCGAGCCGGCATTCCCGTGCGGTGTGATTCAATCCACGCAAGGAGAACCCCATGCCGAAGACTGTACCGACACCCCCCGCGCCCGCCCGATCCTCCACCGCCCGGTCCATCGTGCTTACCCCCTTTGCCCGCACCCGTCTGTTCCCGCGCGATGCCCGACGCAGTGCCATCCAGGATTGCAGCGCCGAGGCATTCGAGCAGCGCCTCAACACCGAAATTCCGCTGCATGTTCTGCCCGGTTACGCGCCGTTCTGCCGCCTGCACGTGCATCGCAACTGGACCAGCACGCGCTGCACCGCCACGCCCATCACCGACATGAACCGTCACCAGCTTCGCTCTGCCTACGAGGCCCGCAGCACTGATGAACTGCCGGTGCTGGTGCGCTGGTTCGAAGGCATCGACCCGCCGGTCGCCAATTACCTGCTGCCGATTCTCTACAGCCGCGAGCAGCTGGCCAGGGAAGGCGCGCCGATCGATGCGGATTGGGGCGTGGTCGGCTGCCTCTATACCGCCGAACCGGAAGAAATTCCGATGGTGCCGATCACCATGTTGCGCAATGCGCTGGGTGTCGACGAGGGCGGCTCGGGCGTGCCGCTGGATCGCGCGGCGTATCGGCGTGCCGTGGTGTTCTGGGAGCAACACGCAAATTGGCGCGGATGAAGGCCAGCCCTTGATTTGTGCCAACGCGGCGCGCATTGCAGACAAGTGCTGCACACGCCACAGGAACCACAGCCATGCGATCTTTCGGCAAGCCCGCCCAGGGCGAACGTCTCGAGCGACTGCACGACCTGCCGCTGTGGGATGGCGAACAGTTGCGCAATATCCATCCGGTGCTGCCCGGCTTGCGCAATACCTCCGCACCCCGGCCCACGCTGCGCGACTTCGTCTTCGGTGGCCCGGATCGCACCCCACCGGCACCGCTGCCCGCCAACGATCCGCGCGGCGAGTGGCTGAAACCGCCGTCCAGCGGGCTGCGCGCCACCTGGCTCGGCCACTCCACCGTGCTGCTGGAGATCGACGGCTGGCGCGTATTGACCGATCCGGTCTGGGGCCAGCGCGCCTCCCCCTTCACCCTGCTCGGCCCGAAACGCTTCCAGCCGGTACCGGTCGGCCTGCATGATCTGCCGCACATCGATGCGGTGGTGATCTCGCACGACCATTACGATCACCTGGACTACCCGACCATCCGCGCGCTGGCGAAATCGAAGGTCCCTTTCGTCACCTCGCTCGGCGTCGGCGCCCATCTGGAGGCCTGGGGCATCGCGCCGGCGCGCATCACCGAGCTGAGCTGGTGGCAGAGCCATCGCGTGCCAGGCACCGGCCTGAGCATCACCGCCGCGCCGTCGCAACACTTTTCCGGGCGCGGCCTGAAGGATCGCAACCTCACGCTGTGGTCGTCGCTGGTGATGCAGGGCGAACGGCACAGCGTGTTCTTCAGCGGCGACACCGGGCTCACCAGCGAATACGAAACCATTCGTGACCGGCTCGGCCCGTTCGACCTGGTGATGCTGGAAGTCGGCGCATTCCACCCTTCGTGGGGCGACATCCACTTGGGCCCCGCCAATGCGCTGGCGGCGCATGCCATGCTCGGCGGCGGCGTGCTGATGCCGGTGCACTGGGGCACGTTCGCGCTGTCCACGCATGCCTGGGACGAGCCGGTGGAAACCCTGTTGTCGCTGGCCGATCCCCAACGCACCCACCTGCTGCTGCCGCAACTCGGCCAGGCTGTCGAGCCGGTGCAGCGGCGACCGGTGACGCCCTGGTGGCGCGGCGCGGAGACCCCCTTGGCACGCCACCACGCCGAGCCCGATCGGGTCGAGGCCAGCGACGCCGACCGACTCGCCGAATCGGTCCCCTGGCCGCTCGACTGAGCCAGTCGCCCGACGAACGGCCCGAAGCCTCGCCCCGCACTTCTCCTCCCCCTGCTCGCAGGGGGAGGCCGGGAGGGGGTGCTCCTGTTCTTCCGCGGCTGACCCGAAGAGCGACCCCACCCCCACCCTCCCCTGCTGCGCAGGGGAGGGAGCAACAACTCGGCGCAGGTCAATGTTGCGAAAGAACTCGCCGGCCTGCACTTCTCCTCCCCCTGCTTGCAGGGGGAGGCCGGGAGGGGGTGCTCTTGCTCTTCCGCGGCTGACCCGAAGAGCGACCCCACCCCAACCCTCCCCTGCTGCGCGGGGGAGGGAGCAACAACTCGGCACAGGTCAATGTTGCGGAGGAACTCGCCGGCCCGCACTTCTCCTCCCCCTGCTCGCAGGGGGAGGCCGGGAGGGGGTTCTTGATCTTCCGCGGCTGACCCGAAGAGCGACCCCACCCCAACCTTCCCCTGCGATGCAGAGGAGGGAGCAACAACTCGGCGCAGGTGTGACGTTGCGAAGGAACTCGCCGAGCGCCGTGCCGCGAAGCACGACGGCGCGGATCAGCTGGCCAGTGACTTGTTGTCGATCACGAAGCGGTACTTCACGTCGCCCTTGACCATGCGGTCGTAGGCCTCATCGATCTTCTGCATCGGGATCATCTCGATGTCGGAGACGATGCCTTTCTCCGCGCAGAAATCCAGCATTTCCTGCGTTTCGGCGATGCCGCCGATCAGCGAGCCGGCAATCGCGCGTCGCTTGAAGATCAGGTTGGCGATGTTCGGCGACGGATGCGGATGCTCCGGCACGCCGACCAGCACCATGGTGCCGTCGCGCTTGAGCAGGCTGGTGAAGGCATCCAGCGAATGGCTGGCGGCGACGGTGTTGAGGATGAAGTCGAAGCTGTTCGCGTGCGCCTTCATCTCGTCGGCGTTGCGCGACACCACCACCTCGTTGGCGCCCAGGTCCAGCGCCGCCTGACGCTTGCTGTCCGAGGTGGTGAACGCCACCACGTGCGCGCCCATCGCATGCGCGAGCTTGACGCCCATGTGGCCCAGCCCGCCAATGCCGACCACGCCGACCTTGCTGCCGGGGCCGACCTTCCAGTGCCGCAACGGCGAGTACGTGGTGATGCCCGCGCACAGCAGCGGCGCCACCGCGGCGAGCTGCGCCTCGGGATGGCGGATCTTCAGCACGAATTTCCGGTCGACCACGATGCGCTGCGAATAACCGCCCAGCGTGTGGCCGGGCGCGTCCGCGGTCGGGCCGTTGTAGGTGCCGACGAAACCGTTCTCGCAATACTGCTCCAGCCCCTCGTCGCAGGCCGCGCAATGCTGGCAGCTGCCGACCAGGCAACCCACGCCCACGGTATCGCCGACCTTGAAGCCGGTGACTTCGCCACCCACGGCACTGACGTGGCCGACGATTTCGTGGCCGGGCACGCAGGGGTACAGCGTGCCGCCCCACTCGGAGCGCACGGTGTGCAGGTCGGAATGGCAAACGCCGCAATAGGCGATCTCGATCTGTACATCCTGCGGGCCGGGTGCGCGACGCTCGATGTCGAGCGCTTGCAGCGGCTTGTCGGCGGCGTGTGCGCCATAGGCTTTGGTAGTCATGGGGTTTCCTTGCTGGGTTGATGCTTGAACGGAATCAGGGTGTCGGCTCTACAAGATATGCCTCATCGGTCAGCTTCTCCATCCATCGGGCAACTTTGCCATCGTTGCCTGCCGGATGGGGCGTCGCCTACTTGCCCACGCGCGCGGCCAGGTGCGCCGGGTAGCGATCGCCCTGCACCTGGATCTGCGCCAGCGATCGGGATACTTGCTGCAGGTCAGCCGCACTCAGCGTGATGTCCGCCGCACCCAGGTTCTCCTGCAGGCGCGACAACTTGGTGGTGCCCGGGATCGGCACGATCCATGGCTGCTGCGCCAGCAGCCAGGCCAGCGCGATCTGCGCCGGCGTGGCCTGCCTGTCGGCGGCGATGCGTCCGAGCAGATCGACCAGCACCTGGTTGGCCCGCCGTGCCTCCGGCGAAAAGCGCGGCACGCTGCTGCGGAAATCGTCCTTGTCGAACGGCGTGTCCGCATCGATCTTGCCGGTGAGGAAACCCCGGCCCAGCGGGCTGAACGGGACGAAGCCGATGCCCAGCTCGGCGCACGTCGGCAGCACTTCCTGCTCCGGCTCGCGCCACCACAGCGAGTATTCACTCTGCAGCGCGGCCACCGGCTGCACCGCATGCGCCCGACGGATCGACTGCGCGCCTGCCTCCGACAAACCGAAGTGCCTGACCTTGCCTTCGGCGATCAGCTGCTTGACGGTGCCGGCCACATCCTCCATCGGCACGTCCGGATCGACGCGGTGCTGGTAGAACAGGTCGATGCGATCGGTCTTCAGGCGCTTCAGCGCGGCTTCCGCGACGGCGCGGATGCGCACCGGCCGGCTGTCCATGCCCGCTTTCGCCTCGCCATCCCTGAAACCGAACTTGGTCGCGATGACCAACCGATCGCGAAACGGCGCCAGCGCCTCGCCCACCAGTTCCTCATTGGTGAACGGGCCATAGGCCTCGGCGGTGTCGAAGAAGGTCACGCCCGCCTCGACGGCCTGCCGCAGCAAGGCGATCGCATCGGCCTTGTCCATCGCGGTGCCATAGGCGAAGTTCAGTCCCATGCAGCCGTAGCCGATGGCAGAGACCTCAAGGCCGCTGTTTCCGAGCCTCCGGGTTTGCATGGTGTTTCTCTCCAGGATCGTGGCGACAAAAGCGCAGGTCGTGCAGTTTGACGCGCCCGGGCCCGCTCGATTAGACGGGATAATCCGAATGCTCTTATGATTTCAGCTCATCAATGGGAATCGGCCATGGCGCGCGAGAACTACAACGACCTGCTCGCCTTCCTCGCCGTGGCCCGTGAGCACAGCTTCACCCGCGCCGCCGCGCAACTGGGCGTGTCGCAGTCCGCGCTCAGCCATACCATCCGCGCGCTGGAAGCCCGGCTCGGCCTGCGCCTGTTGACCCGCACCACGCGCAACGTGGCGCCCACCGAGGCGGGCGAACGGCTGGCGAGGGAGCTGACGCCGAACTTCGAGGACATCGACGCGGCGCTCGCCAACCTCAGTGAACTGCGCGACAAGCCCAGCGGCAGCTTGCGCATCACCACCGGCGAGCACGCCGCCAGCACGATCCTGTGGCCGGTGCTGCGCGAACTGCTGCCGCAATACCCCGACATCCGGGTCGAAGTGATCAGCGATGCCACCCTCACCGACATCGTGGCCGAGCGCTTCGATGCCGGCATTCGCCTCGGCGAGCAGGTGGCCAACGACATGATCGCCGTGCCCATCGGGCCACCGATGCGCATGGCCGTGATCGGCTCGCCGGCTTACCTGGCGTCCCACCCGAAGGTGAAGACTCCGCGCGACCTGACCGGCCACGACTGCATCAACATCCGCTTCCTCACGCGCGGTGGCCTGTACGCCTGGGAATTCGAGAAGAAGGGACACCCCCTGAACGTGCGCGTGGAGGGGCGGCTGACCTTCAACAACATCCGCCACGTCATCGCCGCAGCATTGGACGGCTTCGGCCTGGCCTGCGTGCCCGACGACATGGTCCGCGAGCACATCGATCATGGCCGACTGCAACGCGTGCTCGCCGACTGGTGCCCGCCGTTCCCCGGCTACCACCTCTACTACCCGAGCCGGCGGCAGCCATCCCCCGCGTTCTCACTGCTGGTGGACGCACTGCGCAAGCGCCGCTAGCAGCGGCTATCGCGAGCGGATCGCCACCTTGCCATGCCAACCCTCGGGCGACGGCGAAGACCGGCAACGGCACGACACGTTCGTGCAATAGCCGACCGATGCGTTCTGCTGCGATGGTGGCTGGCGCCCCATCGGGAAGCACCATGATTTCCATGCCCACCACCGCGCCGCGTGTCCCGGCGCAAGCCGTGCTTGCGGCAACACCGCGCGGCGACCGTGGCACCAGCGATCGGAAGACAATCGTCGCGATGCAGCCAGCCCTGAACCCGCCCGCTGCAAGAGTCTGCCTATCACGCCGATTGGAAGAACCGAATGGCTTGCCCGCGCCATTGCCGGCAGACTCGAACAACGCAGTGCCCATGCCCTCCCCGCCAGCCACCGATAGAAGGAAGCACGCCATGTCCCACTCCGACAACAGCCCCAAGCGCGGCTCGACCACCGGCTCCGGTGCCCCCGCCAGCAGTGACCGCAACTCGCTGACCCTTGGCCCGAACGGACCGATCCTGCTGCACGACGTGCATTTCCTCGAGCAGATGGCGCACTTCAACCGCGAGAAGGTGCCCGAGCGCCAGCCGCATGCCAAGGGTGCCGGCGCATTCGGCGTGCTGGAAGTCACCGCGGATGTCTCCCGCTACACCAGGGCTGCGCTGTTCCAGCCGGGCGCGACGACCGACATGCTGGCGCGCTTCTCCACCGTCGCCGGCGAGTCGGGCAGCCCGGACACCTGGCGCGACGTGCGCGGCTTCTCGCTGAAGTTCTACACCGACGAGGGCAACTACGACCTGGTCGGCAACAACACGCCGGTGTTTTTCATTCGCGACCCGATGAAGTTCCCGCACTTCATCCGCAGCCAGAAACGCCTGCCCGACTCCGGTCTGCGCGACAACCACATGCAGTGGGACTTCTGGACGTCCAACCCGGAAACCGCGCACCAGGTCACCTATGTCATGGGCGAGCGCGGCCTGCCGCGCACCTGGCGCCACATGAACGGCTACGGCTCGCACACCTACATGTGGATCAACGCCGCCGGCGAGAAGTTCTGGGTGAAGTACCACTTCCACACCCGCCAGGGCATGGCCTTCTTCAACAACGCCGAAGCGGCCGCGATGGCCGGCGAAAACGCCGATTTCCACCGCGCCGACCTGTTCAACGCGATCAAGCGTGGCGAGCATCCGGTGTGGGACCTGTCGGTGCAGGTGATGCCGTATGCGGAGGCGAAGAACTACCGTTTCAACCCGTTCGATCTGACCAAGACCTGGTCGCACAAGGATTACCCGCTGATCAAGGTCGGCACGATGACCCTGAACCGCAACCCGGAAAACTTCTTCGCGCAGATCGAGCAGGCCGCATTCTCTCCCGGCAACACCGTACCGGGTATCGGCCTGTCGCCGGACAAGATGCTGCTGGGCCGTGCATTCGCCTACGCCGACGCCCAGCGCAACCGCATCGGCACCAACTTCCACCAGCTGCCGGTGAACCAGCCCAGGGTGCCGGTCAACTCGTACATGTTCGACGGCCAGATGACCTACCACCACAGCGGCAACGCCCCGGTGCACGCACCCAACAGCGGTGGCCGATCCTGGTCCGATGACACCGGGCCGGTGGCCGACGGCTGGGAAACCGACGGCGAGATGGTGCGCAGCGCCTATACCTTGCATGCGGACGACGACGACTTCGGCCAGGCCGGCATCCTGGTGCGTGATATCTGGAACGATGCGCAGCGCGCCCAGTTCGTCGATCAGGTCGCCGGCAGCCTGCTCGGCGGCGTGCGCAGCCCGGTGCTGGAACGCGCCTTCGCATACTGGAAGAACGTCGACGCCACCGTCGGCCAGCAGATCCAAGACAAGGTGCGCGCCGGCAGCGCACCGGAGCCCGCCGAAGGCATGGGCGAAGGCTGAGCGGTTCCGCGCGGGAAGGTCTGCCCGTACATGCCCCACGCACAAGGCAGGGGCAGCCAGCTTCAACGGCTGCCTCTGCCTCTTTTCAGCGCCCCCGTTTTCCCCAAGAATGCCGCAGGGATTCACCCATGACCGCGACCGCACGGTGGTTACGCACGGGTGACAAGGGGAGCTTTCATGTTTGCTGCATTTCTGGCCGCGCTGGCGCTGGCCTCGGCTGTTCCTGGGACGGCATCAGCATCCCCGACAGCACCTCCGACCATCGACGCCATGTTCAAGCGGGCGGAATACGAGCAGGTCCAGATATCGCCGGACGGCCAGTTGCTGGCGATTGCCTATCGCGTCAACGACGGCACCAGAATCACCGTCCTGCGTCGCGCCGACAACCAGCCCGTTGCCCAGGTCGATCCTGGCTCGCGCGGCGAAGTGTCCACGCTGCGATGGCTGGGCTCGACACAACTGGTGGTCGCTGCCAACCGCAGCGTGGGCCCGTATTGGTCGCCCGTGGTCAATCCGGCGCTGTACCTGCTGAAACTGGACAAGCCCCATCCGAAGATCCTTCCGGCGAATTTCATCGGCACCATCGAGGGGGACGACCAGCATGTCCTGGTGCGCACCTGTGACACGTTCGAGAACGGTGACTGCGTCTACCAGGTGCGTCGCGTGGCCACCGACAAGATGTCGGCCGATGGCGATGTCATCGCCAGGGCTCCCGCGGCCGACACCAGTTTCATGGCCGATCATGCCGGCAAGGTGCGCTTTGCCTGGAGCTGGAGCGACAAGGCGCGTGGTCGCCTGTATGTCAGCCCCAGCGACGGCAAGTGGACGCTGCTCAATGACAGCGATACCAGCCATGTCGACGTACAGCCGCTGGGCATTTCGCGCGACAACCGCAGTGCGTTCCTGGACGCCGAGCGCAGCAACGGGCCGGACGTCGTCGAACGTTACGACTTCGCCACCGGCGAACGTACCGTGCTGCTGCAGGATCCGGTGTCCGACCCGTTGGGCATCATCTTCTCGATGGACCAACGCGAACCGATCGGCGCATGGTTCGGGCCCGGCAGGCCGCAGGCACGTTACTGGAATCCGGACAGCGACGACGCCAAGTGGCACCGCGCGCTGGAGCAGGCGCTGCCCGACAGCAAGGTCACCGTGGCCAGCGCCAGCGCCGACGGCAACGTGCTGGTGCTGCATACCCGCAGCGATCGCGACCCCGGAACCTTCTACGTGCTGGACCGCGCCACGCACAAGATGCAGCTGCTGTTCCGCAGCCGCTCCTGGCTGGATGCGGCCGCCATGGTGCCTGCCGAGGCGTTCGCCATGCGTGCCCGCGATGGCCTGCCGCTGCATGGCTTCGTCACCGTTCCCGCACACGGCAGCACTCCCCCGCCGATGGTGGTGATGGTGCACGGCGGGCCCTATTACGTAGCCGACGAATGGGGTTTCGACGAGGAGACCCAGCTGCTGGCCACCCACGGTTACGCGGTGCTGCGCGTGAATTTCCGTGGTTCGGCGAACTTCGGCCGCGCCTTCATGGAGCGCGGCTATCAGCAGTGGGGCGCAGCGATGCAAGACGACATCACCGACGCCACCCACTGGGCGATCGACCAGGGACTGGCCGATCCCGGGCGCATCTGCATCTACGGCGCCAGCTACGGTGGCTATGCAGCCCTGATGGGCGCGGCGCGCGAACCCTCGCTGTACCGCTGTGCGATCGGCCTGGCCGGTGTCTACGACCTCGATCGTCTGTACAGCTGGGGCGACATCCATCGCAACAACTACGGCATGAACTATCTCAACCGCGTGCTGGGTCACGATGCCGCCGTCCTCGCCGCGCGCTCGCCGGCCAGCCTGGCCGCGCAGATCGACATTCCGGTGCTGCTGGCGCATGGAGCGCTGGACGGCCGCGTGCCCAGCAAGTACGCCAAGGAAATGCGCAAGTCGATGAAGCGCGCGGGACATCCGGTGGATTACGTCGAATACCCCTACGAAGGCCACGGCCTGAGCAACCCCGAACACCAGCACGACTTCTACTCGCGCTTGCTCGACTTTCTCGATGGCAACCTGAAACCGGCGCCCACTGGCGTGGTGGCTGGCTCGAAGTAGACGCCACCAGGCGCCGTTTGCTGTCCGGCCATCGCGGCGCACTCCTCGCCCACGCATCTGCACACCACCATGCGCCGCCAGCGCCGATGGAGAGCAGTTGCAACTCCGACGGCACACCTTGTTCAGATTGCCGGCGATCACGTGGGAATCGGCCAGCCAAGCGGGTTTGCCGGCTGGCAGCGGCCCGCTCTTCACCGGGAAATCACGCTTACGTTCACGTCGTCATCGGATGGTCGGTGCTTCCATCGGAAGGGTATGAGCCCACGATGCGTGCGCCCAGACCGGTTCGAACTGCGCCTGCACACCGGCGCAACCTCGCCCGCTTCTCCACCACCCCAAGGAGTTCCCGATGATCAAGCGCACCCTTCCCCTGTTGATTGGACTGGCGGTTTGCAGTGTTGCCTTTGCGCAGGACCTGCCCGCCAACACGCAGTCGGCCACCACGACCACCCAAACCACCACCACGGTTTCCTCCTGGACCGCCGAGCCGCCCGCCGGTGCGTTGACCGAAGAAGGCATCAAGACGGCGATCGCCGATGCCGGATTCAAGGAAGTGAAGGACCTGGAGTTCAAGGACGGCGTCTGGCGCAGCAAGGCCCGTGGCGGCAACAAGCAGTGGGTGGAGCTTGCGGTGGGGCCGGTCAGCGGCAAGGTGTACGTGAACAAGGCACCGTCGAAGCTCAACAAGGACGAGATCAGCGCCAAGCTGGCCGCGGCCGGCTACCAGAACGTCCATGACGTGGAGTACGAGGAAGGACTGTGGAACGCCGAGGCCAAGACCGCCCACGGCCAGGATGTCGAGCTGCTGATCGATCCGGATGATGGCAGCGTGGTCGCCAAATCGCGCGACTGATACCCGGCGGTGACACCGTCCCGACGAACCCGGCGCACTGCCATGCGCCGGGCTTTTTCATGGCGGCAGTTCCGACACGGGTCACCCGCGGGCGGCACGCCTTCAGTGGGCCGCAGCCCGGTGGTGTCGCCGCAATGGTAGCCTGCGCGGACACAGGTGCAAGTCGCGCCCGGGCTTGCTCAATCGAACAGGGTGGTCGGATCGCATGGTCAATGTGACTTTTCTCGCCGGCGGCGGCGAAATGGGAGCGATGACGCGCGCTTATGACTGGTCGCGGCATGCCCTGGGCAAGCCCGAAGTGTGGCCACAGGCGTTGCGCACGGCCATTCGGCTGGTGCTCAACTCGCGCCACCAGTTGTGCCTGTTCTGGGGCAGTGACGCCATCTGGTTCTACAACGATGCCTATGGGCAGACACTCACCAGCGAACGCCATCCTTCGTCGCTCGGTTTGCCCGGGCGCCAGGTATGGCCTGAAATATGGAGCGAAATCGGCACCCAGATCAGCCAGGTGATGTCCGGCGGCAGCGCCACCTGGCACGAAAATCAGCACCTGGTGATGCGCCGCGAAGGTCGCGACGAGGACACCTACTGGACCTACAGCTACAGCCCGATCGACGACGAGTCCGCGCCCGGTGGCGTGGGCGGCGTACTGGTCGTGTGCACCGAAACCACCGAGCAGGTGCTGGTGTCCATGCGTGCGGTGGAGGAACGCAAGCGACTGGCGGAACTGTTCGAGCAGACGCCCTCTTTCATGGCGGTGGTGCGCGGGCGGCAGCACATTTTCGAGTTGACCAATCCCGGCTATGTGCGACTGATCGGCGAACGCAATGTACTGGGTCGTCCCGTGGCCGAAGCGCTGCCGGACGTCGCCGAACAGGGATTCATCGGCCTGCTGGACACGGTCTACGACAGCGGCGAACCCTACGTGGCCATCGGCACGCCATTCGCCATGCAGTCGGCACCCGGCGGACCGGTCAGCCAGCGCTATCTGGACTTCGTGTATCAGCCGATCAAGAACGCCCTTGGACAGGTCACCGGGATCTTTGTCGAAGGCACCGACGTCACCGAGCGGACGCTGACGGAGACCGCCTTGCGCAGCAGCGAGGCACGCCTGCGCGCGCTCAACGCCGATCTCGAACAGCAGGTGGTGCAACGCATGCAGGGGCGCGCCCGTACCTGGCAGCTGAGCACCGACATCATGGGCGTGCTCAACGCCGAGGGCATCTTCGAGCTGTCCAATCCGGCCTGGCAAACCATGCTGGGCTGGCCGGAGGAAACCATCGCGCGCACGCCGTTCTTCGACTTCCTGCACCCCGACGACCTGGTCCGCAACCAGGTTGCCTTTGCCCGCGCGAT
Source organism: Rhodanobacter ginsengiterrae (assembly GCF_050026815.1). NCBI lineage: Bacteria > Pseudomonadati > Pseudomonadota > Gammaproteobacteria > Lysobacterales > Rhodanobacteraceae > Rhodanobacter > Rhodanobacter ginsengiterrae. The sequence goes on from NZ_JALBWO010000052.1 coordinate 215,970, forward strand.
CGAGCTGGGCGAACCGGCGCTGCGCTTCGAGAACCGCTACCGGCACGCCCACGGGGGCTATCGCTGGTTGTCCTGGGTGGCGATTCCCGAGGGCGACAAGGTCTACTGCAGCGCCCGCGACATCACCGCTGAAAAAGAGGCCGCCGAGTCACTGGTGCGCACCGAGGCTGCATTGCGCCAGGCGCAGAAAATGGAGGCGGTCGGACAGCTCACCGGCGGCATCGCGCACGACTTCAACAACCTGCTCGGCGGCATCATGGGCGCGATGGAAGCGGCGCGGATGAAGCTCGACGAGGGCCGGGTCGAGGATGCAACGCGCCATCTGTCGCTCGGCGAAACCGCCGTGCGACGTGCCGCGTCGCTGACCCAGCGCCTGCTGGCCTTCTCGCGGCAGCAGACGCTCGACCCGCGCTCCACCGACGTGAACCAGCTGGTCAACGGCATGGAAGACCTGATCCGCCGCAGCATCGGTCCCTCGATCCAGCTGGAAGTGCTCGGCGCCGGCGGCCTGTGGCCGAGCCTGGTCGATCCGCCCCAGCTGGAAAACGCGCTGCTGAACCTGTGCATCAACGCGCGCGATGCGATGCCCGATGGCGGCCGCCTGACCATCGAAACCGCCAACCGCTGGATGGACACTGGCGCCGCCGCCGAATGCGAGCTGGAACCGGGGCAGTACGTCTCGATCAGCGTCACCGACACCGGCACCGGCATGACCCCGGGGGTGATCGCGCGTGCCTTCGATCCGTTCTTCACCACCAAGCCGATCGGCCAGGGCACCGGCCTGGGCCTGTCGATGATCTACGGTTTCGCGCGCCAGTCCGGCGGCCAGGTGCGCATCGTTTCCGAGCCCGGTACCGGCTCCACCCTGAGCATCTACCTGCCGCGCCACGATGCCGCTCCCGTCGACGCGGAAACGACGCACGCGGTACGCCTGCCGCCGTCAACGCAGCAACGCGAGACGATCGTGGTGGTCGAGGACGAACCCTCCATCCGCGAACTGGTCTGCGAAATCCTCGCGGATGCCGGCTACACCGTGCTGCATGCCGGCGACGGCAGCGCAGGCCTGCGCATCCTGCAGTCCGGCCAGACCGTCGACCTGCTGATCACCGACGTCGGCCTGCCCGGCGCCATGAACGGGCGCCAGATGGCCGACGTCGCACGCACCACCCGAGCGGATCTGAAGGTCCTCTTCATGACCGGCTACGCCGAGAATTCCATGATCGGCAACGGCCACCTGGAACACGACATGCACGTGCTGACCAAGCCGTTCTCGCTCGATGCCTTGCGGCGAAGAGTTCGCGACATCCTGCCGGGCTGAGGCAGGCCCGAACCCGCAACGTCCCACTGCTCTCGTCCGACCACGGGCGCACCCGGCTGACGACGCGCGCGTTCGCTCGGGTATTCGCCCCGTCGTCACGAATACAGGCATACGGTTTTTCGTCGACGCCTTCGGCGTGAGCGGGCGGCGCGTTGCCGGCCCGCGGCATTCCGGCGCAGTCAGTCAACCGCATGCCCGGCGTGTGCTGAGGGTCGGTTCGAGCCGCCAGACGAGGAGGAAGCATTACTGTGAACGGCGGGAATCGCGACCCGGGCTGGAACCGCTTGAGCGGACCGGATCCGGCCACTCGACCGGGCCCACGTGTTCAGCATGACGCCCACCCTTCCGCAGCCTGGGCGCGGCTGGTTTGGCAACTCGGCATCTGCGCCATGTTGCTCGCGCTCACCGCGTGCGCCGGCGACACCCATCTGAGCTTCCTCAACCCGCAGGGGCCGATCGCCGACGCGCAGCGTTGGCATTTCTACGAGGTGCTTGGCGTGATGACCGTGCTGGTGGCGGGGCCGATCTTCCTGCTGCTGCCGTTCTTTGTCTGGCGCTATCGCTACGGCAGCAAGAAGGCGAAGTACGCGCCGCGCTGGGAATCCTCACGCTTGCTGGAAATAGCGTCCTGGGGCGGCCCGATCATCATCGTGGCGATACTCGCGTTCTTCGTGTGGCGTGACGCGCACCGGCTCGACCCGTACCGTCCGCTGGCTTCCGGGCAGGCGCCGCTGCGGGTCCAGGTGATCGGCTATGACTGGAAATGGCTGTTCATCTACCCCGACCAGGGCATCGCCACGGTCGGCGTGCTGGCGATGCCGGTCGGCCGGCCGCTAAGCCTGCAGCTCACCTCGGCCACGGTGATGCAGTCGCTGTTCATTCCCGCGCTGGGCAGCCAGATCTATGCGATGGGCGGCATGGTGACGCAATTGAATCTGCAGGCCGACAAGCCGGGGCGCTCGCTCGGCGAAAACACCATGTACAACGGCAACGGCTTTCACCAGCAGAAATTCACCGCGCAGGCCATGTCGGCGACCGACTTCGCCACCTGGGTGCAACACGTTCGCGCAAGCGGCATTCCGCTGGATGCCCAGGCACTGCGCCTGGTGTCGCGGCGCGCGACCCGCCGCGAGCTGATCGTCGCCTTGCCGGGCACCAACGCGATGGACGGCAATGTCTACTTCACTGCAGCGAGCCGGACGCTGTTTCCGGCCGTGGTCAAGGCCACGATGGAGGGCAAGGCCGAGCTGCCGGCCAGTGCGTTCGTGGCCACTGCCGGCGCGGGGCGCCAGCGATGAGCATGCAGGCTGTCCTGCATCCCTGGGGCCGCCTGGGCCCGCAGGCCCTGCCCTTCCGGGACATGCTGCAGCACCCCGATCGCGAGCACCTCATCAACGGCATCATCGCCACCGGCGCGGCCTCGCTGGTGGTGTTCGGCGGCATCGCGCTGGTCGCGCTGCTGACCCGCTACAAGCTGTGGCGGCCGCTGTGGTCGCGCTGGCTGACCAGTCCCGACCACAAGAAGATCGGCATCATGTACGTGGTGATCGCCCTGGTGATGCTGGCAAGGGCGTTGATCGAGGCGGTGCTGATGCGGGCGCAACAGGCGTTCGGGCTGGGTGGCGGCTTTCTTTCGCCGGATCATTTCGCCCAGCTGTTCAGCACCCACGGCACCATCATGATCTTCTTCATGGCGATGCCCTTCCTCACCGGCATCATCAACTACGTGATGCCGCTGCAGATCGGCGCACGCGACGTGTCGTTCCCCGTGCTCAACTCGATCAGCCTCGGCCTGACCGCGGCCGGCGCGGCGCTGGTGATGGTATCGCTGGTGATCGGCACGTTCTCCACCGGCGGCTGGTTCGGCTACCCGCCGTATACCGAGGCCACCTTCAGCCCCGGCGTCGGGCCGGACTACTGGATCTGGGCCTTGAGCCTGGCCTCGCTGGGTTCGACCTTCACCGGCATCAACTTCGCCGTCACCATCTACAAGGAGCGCGCGCCGGGCATGCGCTTCATGCGCATGCCGCTGTTCACCTGGACTGCGCTGTGCACCAGCATCCTGATGATCTTCGCGATGCCCCCGCTCACCGTCGCCACCGCGCAACTGGCGCTCGATCGCTATCTGGGCTTCCACTATTTCACCAATGCGCTTGGCGGCAACATGATGAACTTCGCCAACCTGTTCTGGCTGTTTGGCCATCCGGAAGTCTATATCCTGATCCTGCCGGCGTTCGGCGTCTATTCCGAAGTGGTCTCCACGTTCTCCGGCAAGGCGCTGTTCGGCTACCGCTCGCTGGTGATGGCCACCATGGCGATCGCGCTGCTGTCCTTCACCGTGTGGCTGCACCACTACTTCACCATGGGCCAGAGCGCCGACATCAACGCGGTGTTCGGGATTGCCTCCATGCTGATCGGCATTCCTACCGGGGTGAAGATCTACGACTGGATGTGGACGATGTTCCGCGGGCAGGTGCGTCTCACCGTACCGATGGTCTATTCGCTGGGCTTCATCCTGCTGTTCGTACTGGGCGGGATGAGCGGCATCCTGCTGGCCAATCCCGGCATCGACTACCAGGTGCACAACACCGTGTTCCTGGTGGCGCACTTCCACAATGTGGCGGTGCCCGGTGTGCTGTTCGGCATGCTTACCGCCTACCATTTCTGGTTTCCCAAGGCGTTCGGTTTTCGCCTCGACGAACGCTGGGGTCTGGTCTCCGCCTGGTGCTGGATCATCGGCTTCATGCTGGCGTTTTTCCCGCTGTACGCGCTGGGCATCATGGGTCTGCCGCGGCGCACGGTGGCGTACGCCGAAGCGCGCTATGTGCCGCTGGAAGGGGTGGCGTTCCTGGGCGCATTGGTTCTTCTGGCGGCGCTGCTTTCGCTGCTGTGGCAGCTGCGGGTATCCATCAGGCAACGCTCGACCCATCGCGTCCCGATCGGTGATCCGTGGGATGGGCGCAGCCTGGAATGGTCGACCGCCGCGCCACCGCCGGAGTACAACTTCGCCGTGATCCCGGTGGTCGACGGACGCGATGCCTTCACCACCGCCAAGGAGGACGGCCGCGCCCGTCAGCCACCCCTCGCCTACGCGGATATCGAACTGCCGAAGAACAGCGCGATGGGTCCGCTGGTCGCCGTGATCGGCTTCCTGCTCGCGTTCGCCCTCGTCTGGCACATCTGGTGGATGGCGCTGCTGTGCTTGCTCGCAGCCATCGGCTCGATGATCGCCCGCGGCTTTGCGCGCGATATCACGCGCATCGTCAGCGCCGCGGACGTGGAGCGGCAAGACCGGCTCTGGCTGGTCGCGGTGCAAGCCGCCACCGCCGTGTCGCGCGCGGATGAATGCAAGCCGCTCAACACGGGGCTGGCCCGGCACCAGGCCGACGGTGTGTCGCCATGAACCGGCCGGCGATGAAGCATCCCGGGTTGAACCTGGGCCCCGCCCACGGCAAGGTCGACCAGATCGCCGAGAAGATGATGTTCGGCTTCTGGGTCTTCCTGATGAGCGATGCCATCCTGTTCGGCATGGTGTTCGCCACCTATGTCACGTCACTGCATGGCACTGCGGGCGGACCCGGCCCGCATCAGTTGTACGACATCAGGAGCATCTTCATCCAGACCCTGCTGCTGCTTGCCAGCAGCTTCACCTTCGGCATGGCGTCGCTGGCGCTGAAGTACCGGCACGGCAAGCCGAAGCTGATCGGCTGGATGGTGGTGACCCTGCTGTTGGGCGTTGCCTTCCTGGCCTTCGAACTGCGCGATTTCTCCAGCATGGTCGCCCGCGGCGGCGTGCCCAGCCGCAGCGGCTTCCTGTCGGCCTTCTTCGATCTGGTGCCGCTGCACGGCCTGCATGTGGCCGCTGGCTGCGTATGGATGATCGCCCTGTTTGGCCAGCTTGCGCGCCACGGTCTGGATGCCATGTCCACGCTGGGCATCATGCGGCTGGCGCTGTTCTGGCACTTCCTGGACATCGTCTGGATCGCGATCTTTTCCGTCGTCTATCTTGCGGGGCTGACATGAACGACCACGCCAGCGGACAGCAGGCACAGCGAAAGCAGCAGGAACGGCGCGAATTCCGTTCCTACGCCTGGGGTCTTGGCCTGGCCCTGACACTGACCGTGCTGCCGTTCGCGCTGGTGCAGTGGAACCCCGGCATGCCGCGCCTGCCGCTGCTGATCGCCGTCGGCGTGTTCGCGCTGCTGCAGATGCTGGTGCATTTCCGCTGCTTCCTGCACATCGGTTTCCGCCAGCAGCGCGAGGACCTGCAGCTGATCCTGTTCTCGGCCTTGCTGCTGGTCATCATGGTGGGCGGCACGATCTGGATCATGGGCAGCCTGGCGGCGCGCATGGCGATGACCATGCATCCCTGATCGCGGAGGGGTCGGTATCTGCAGCCGGTGGCCTTGCCTGGAGGCGATACCTTCTACATCATCATCGCCGGACCCCATGTCGATCCCGACCGGCGCCGCGGAGCTTCTCTTGAACGCAACGATGGAATTCACCGACGGCGACGTCGGCTACGACATCCCTGCCCTGCCCGGCATGGACGAGGCGGAGATCCAGACGCCCTGCCTGATCCTCGATCTCGATGCGCTGGAGCGCAACATCATCAAGATGGGCAACTACGCGCGGGAACACGGCATGCGTCACCGCAGCCACGGCAAGATGCACAAGTCGGTCGATGTGCAGAAGCTGCAGGAGAGCCTTGGCGGTGCGGTCGGCGTGTGCTGCCAGAAAGTCTCCGAAGCCGAGGTGTTTGCGCGTGGCGGCATCAGGGACATCCTGGTATCGAACCAAGTGCGGGACCCCGGCAAGATCGACCGGCTCGCCCGCCTGCCGCGCCACGGCGCCCGGATCACCGTCTGCGTCGACGACGTGGCGAACGTGGCCGAACTTTCGGCTGCCGCGCAAAAGCACGGCACAACCATCGAATGCCTGGTCGAGATCGATTGCGGTGCCGGTCGCTGCGGCGTGGCCACGGCCGGCGCAGCAGTCGGGATTGCCCAGGCCATCGAAGACGCGCCGGCGCTGCGATTCGCCGGCATCCAGGCGTACCAGGGCGCGATGCAGCACCTGGAACACTACGATGATCGCAAGGCCAGGCTCGACAGCGCGATCGCCCTGGTTAAGCCCATCATCGAGGGTCTGCAAGCCGCCGGACTGCCAGCCGAACTCGTCTCCGGTGGCGGCACCGGCTCGTATCGTTTCGAGTCCGAATCAGGCATCTACAACGAACTGCAATGCGGCAGCTACGCCTTCATGGACGCGGACTACGGACGCATCCGGGACCAGCGCGGCCAGCGCATCGACCACGGCGAATGGGAGAACGCGCTGTTCATCCTGACTTCGGTGATGAGCCGCGCGGTACCCGGCCAGGCGGTCTGCGACGCCGGACTCAAGGTGCTGTCGCTCGACAGCGGCCTGCCGATCATCCACGGCCGCGACGATGTGACGTACATCAACGCCTCGGACGAGCACGGCGTGATCGAGGACCGGCACGGCGTGCTGCGCATCAACGAAAAGCTGAAGCTGATTCCCGGTCACTGCGACCCGACCTGCAACCTGCACGACTGGTACGTCGGCGTGCGTAACGGCAAGGTCGAGGTGGTCTGGCCGGTGTCGGCACGTGGGAAAAGTTATTGACGTGCCACGCGTCAAGTCGCCATACAATTCCGCCTCCTTTCGTGGAAGGTCGACCGCATGAATCGTCGTTCACGCCGTGCTCTGATGAGCCGCATGTTCATCCCGGTACTGCTTCTCGCACCGGTCGCCGCCATCGCCCAGGCCGCAACCGGCGTCGGATTCCAGGCGATCGCGATTCACGACCCGGTCAACGGCGGCACCATGCCCGGCTACGTGTTCTACCCGTCCGCGCAAGCTTCGAAGGTCACCTGGCGCGGACCTTACGAATTGCATGCCACGCCCGACGCACCCGTCATCGCCGGCGCCAAGCCGCTGGTGGTGATCTCGCACGGCCACGGCGGGTCGAACCTGGGCCATCACGATCTTGCGGTCTACCTGGCAAGCCACGGCTTCGTGGTGGCGACGCTGGAACACCCCAGGGACAATTTCCACGACATGAGCGGTACCGGAACCGCCGCGGTATTGGTCGGCCGGGCGATCCAGCTAAAGGCCACGGTCAGCGAGCTGCTGAACGATCCACACTGGAAGACGCTGATCGATCCGAACCGGATCGGCGTCGCCGGCTTTTCCGCCGGCGGCTACGCCGCGCTGATGGTGGTCGGTGCGGTACCGCGCTTCGATCGCTACGTCGGCTACTGCGCACGACATCCCCACGACCCGGACTGCGCGACGCTGCAGAAGCTCCAGTCCCGGCGGACCGCGACGGCGGCCCTCGCCGCACTGCAGGCAAGCGTCGACCGCTGGGGCAAACCCGCTGACCCGCGCGTAAAGGCCGCCTTCGCCCTGGCGCCGCTGAGCCTGGTGTTCGACAAGACCGGTCTTGCCCACGTCGATCGCCCGGTTTATCTCTATTACGGTCAGGACGATCAGGTGCTGCTGCCGCAGGAAAACGTTCTGCACATCGCACCGCTGATAAAGACGCTCGCCGGCATCAAGATGATTCCCAAGGCGGGACATTACGTGTTTCTCGCGCCATGCTCGCCGCAACTCGCCAAGGACGCAGCGGACCTTTGCCAGGACCCGCCGGGCGTCGATCGCGTCGCGGCGCACCGGCGCATCAACGCCAGCGCACTGGCGTTCTTCCGCAAGACGCTGGGCGTCGCCACACACCGAGAGCAGGTTGCGCCATGAGTGACGTCCTTGCCATCCATGAGTTCAGCGATGATCTCGCGGTGCACTTCCGGGACATCAATGCGGAATGGATCCATGCCATGTTCCGCCTCGAAGAAACCGATCGGGATGTGCTGGAGAATCCGCGCGCGAGGATCATCGACGCCGGCGGCGTCATTCTCTTTGTCGAGGCACGCGGACTCGGGATCGTTGGCGCATGCGCCCTGCAGAAGACGGGCGCGACCAGCTACGAGCTCACCAAGATGGGTGTGCGCGAATCGGCACGCGGCATGAAGGCCGGGGAGTTTCTGCTCTCCGCGATCATCGACCGGGCAAGCTCGCTGGGGGCCGAACCGCTGTACCTGCTCACCAACGCCAAATGCGCCGCTGCCATTCATCTGTACGAGAAGCTTGGCTTCCAGCACGATGCCGAAATCATGGCCCGGTATGGAGCACGCTATGAAAGGTGCGACGTGGCCATGCGCTACCACGCCCACGCCTTGCGCTAACCCACCTTGTGGCTTCCTGCCCCGGCCTGCATGTCGCTTTGGATAGCGGACATTCGACGCAACCCACCAGGGATGATTCCCTGGCGAGAACAATCCACGTTGTCCGCGCAAGTCGAAACCACCACGCGCCAAGGCATGCTTGACGCAGGCGTCCAGGCCATCATGGGGCCAGATAGAAATCCATGGGGATAAGCTCGACGGCCCATCCGCCTTCTTCGCCCAGCGTGGCGGCCGGGTGCATGGATGCGATGCGCAGCGCCTCGTCACGACTGTCCGCCTCGATGATGAACAGGCCGCCCACCACTTCCTTCGACTCGGCGTAAGGCCCGTCGCTGACGTGTGTCTTGCCGCTGCGCGGACGAAGCGTCCTCCAGCTGTCCAGGTCGCCAAGCGACGCGGAAACCAGAACCTTGCCGGTAGCGCGCATCTTCTCGTCCAATGCCGGGCATTGGCTCACCAATGCCTTGACATCGTCTGGCGCCATCGCGGCGAATTTTTCCGGAGTGAAGTAGGCCAGGCCGAGGTATTTCATGGGAGATCCTTTGGGTGGTGATGTATTGACGACGAAGCTGATGGTCGGAAATCGACAATGCTTCGGGAGCGTTTGTAACAGGGTCTCGGCCAGCCTGTCCGCTTTGGGTCGGGCCTCTATCCGCCGCAGCCTGCATGGCCGTCAGCGGATCCGCATGGGCCGACAACGGCCGGATATGGCTGGTCCGTCCGCGTGACGATGGCGCTGCGATCACGTTCTTGGGCTACCTGCCCGGGCGCCTCGGCGCTCGCGATGATCGCCTGCGCCCTTGGGGCTGCCGTCCAAAGCGGCCGGCACCGACGCGGCGAATACCTGCACGCCGCGCCGATGCGGGGCACCAGGAACCCGGCTGCCACTGCACGCGCCCTTCATGGCGAGCGCCGCACGCTTCCCTCCCACCTCACCGGCAATGGCCCGGTGGGATCCTTCCTTGCGCGCCTCTGCGCGATCGCCCGCCTAGCCAGACAACCGCCCCCTCGTTACGGAGCACGATCATCAAACGACGCCCCGCTTCACTCGCCAACGCCTGGTTCGACCTCGCGCAACGTTCCATGGAACTGATGCAGGGCTCGGCGACCGTGATCGCCACGCGCACCGCGGCCATGGCGAACGCCGGAACCCACCCCTCCGCCGCGCATGATCGCGAGATGAAACGCATGGTGGACGAGAAGGTCGATGCTTCGGCCGCGTCGCTGGCCGGGATGGCGTTCTCCGCCACGGCAGCGTGCCAATCGCTGTGGCTGGGTTCGTTATGGGGCGGGCGCGCGCCCACCGCCGCGCAACTGCAGCGCGCCACCACCCGGGTGCTTGGCGCCGGCCTCGCGCCCTACCAGAAGACCGTGCGCGACAATGTAAGACGGCTGCGGAAGTAGCGTGTTGCGCCGGATCGGTTGCGCGGTTGCCTGCCGAGGTGCCCGATGCTGGCGCGGCCGCCGACCCTCGCTGAAAATGCGGCGGTCGCCTCCACTCGGCCAGATGCTCTGGCCCACAACCTGGCGCTGTCCCCGAACTCACGGAAACCCATGATCGCGAAACTGTTCAGCCTGCTTGCCGCGGCCATCATCGACCTGATCACGCGCAGCGGCTATCTGGGCATCGTGCTGCTGATGGGCGTCGAGAGCGCCTGCATTCCGTTGCCGTCGGAAGTGATCATGCCGTTCTCCGGCTACCTGGTGTTCAAGGGCTCGCTGGCCTTCTGGCTGGTGGTGCTTGCCGGAGCCATCGGCTGCGTGCTCGGCTCGCTGCTGGCCTACGCGGTCGGCGCGTGGGGCGGCCGCCGGCTGGTGGAGCGCTACGGCAAGTACGTGCTGGTGTCGCGCCGGGATCTGGATCTGGCCGACCGCTGGTTTCGCGAACATGGCGGCATCATCATTTTCGTGGGGCGGTTGCTGCCGGTGGTGCGCACCTTCATCGCCTTTCCCGCCGGCGTGGCACGCATGCCGATCTGGCGCTTCTGCCTCTATACCTTCCTGGGCTCGCTGATCTGGTGCGCGCTGCTGACCTGGATCGGGGTGAAGCTGGGGCAGCACTGGGACACCCTGGGCAGCTGGTTCCACCGCTTCGATGCCGTCATCCTTGCCGCCCTGCTGATCGCCTTCGGCTTGTATGTGTGGCGGCACGTGCGGCATCTGCGCGACGAGTGATCCGCTGCTCGCCGAAGCATGGCGCGGGGCAAGGATTCGGATGCCATGCAGGAGTCACGATGCCATCAATGGTCCGTGCGGCTCACCGAAGATACGTGAGCCTGCCGGCATCCCTTCCCGCATGCCCGTCAGCGGGTCGCCGACGGCTGGGTCGGAAAGCCTCACGTCGCCAACGCACGGGATGGTCCAGGGTGGCATAAGTCCAGTCGGTGTTTGCTCTGGATGTATCGCCCGACGCAGGTCGGTCTGCCAGGTCGTCAGACCACTGCGCCCCCGCTTTGGACCACTGGTGAAGGAGGCAGACGAATGAAAGCAAGTACCGGGCGGGATTTCCCGATCGTCTGCGTGGGCGGATCGGCCGGCGGTCTGGACGCCTATATCCGGTTGCTGAAACACCTGCCCAACGACATGGGCGTCGCGGTCGTCATCGTCAACCATGCGAGAAAGTTCGCCTCCCGGCTTCACGAGATCCTGCCGGGTTTCACCACGATGCCGGTGGAACTCATTGTCGACAGCCTGCGGATTGCACCCGATCGGGTCTTCATCATTCCTGCGCAGCGAGACCTGCACGTGTTTCACGGCGAGTTTCGGCTCGAACCGATCTCGAAGCCGCGGGGGTGGCCGGATGTCATCACCGTGTTCCTGCGCTCCGTGGCAGAACACTGGGACGGCAAGCTGATTGCCGTGATCCTCTCCGGCTACGACGGAGACGGCGCCGAGGCGCTTCGCGCCATCAAGGAAGTTGGCGGCACCACGATCGCACAGCGCCTCGACACGGCACAGCAGCCCGACATGCCGGAAAGTGCCATCGCCAGTGGCTTCGTTGATTTCGTCCTCTCCCCCGAGGATATCGCCAAGGCCATCGTGCAAATTGCCCACGCCGAACGGTAGCCGGAGGGCGGAGTCCGCTTGGCGGAGGAACGCGTTCCGGTGGAAGTCGGCCAGCACTCAGCTCGACAAAATGCCCTCTGACCGTTTCTTTGTCGGGGACAATCCCGCGCGGGTGATTCGGGCGGTGGGTGACCGCTGAGGGCTGACCTCCCGGGCGCGGAATGCCAGGTAGTCAGCTGAGCTGCGGCGAGTTGCGGCCGGTGACTCTGGTCCCGATCGTCCGCAAAGGCTTGACCGGCCGGCTCCCACTAAGTATATTACCTATCAGTTATGGAAATGGACGGTTATGCAAATCTCCGAACGCCTGAACCTGACCTTCGCCGCGTTGGCCGACCCTACCCGCCGCGCCATCCTGGCGCGGCTGGCCACGGGAGAGGCCACCGTGACGGAACTGGCCGAGCCGTTCGCGATGAGCCAACCCGCCATTTCCAAGCATCTGAAAGTGCTTGAGCGCGCCGGCCTCATCTCGATGGGCGTCGATGCGCAACGGCGCCCACGCAAACTGGAGCCGAAGCGACTGGCGGAAGCCGTGGACTGGATCGAACGCTACCGCCAGATCTTCGAACAGAACTACCAGCGCCTCGATGCGTTGCTCGACGAACTCCAGGCCAAACCGTCCAGGCGCAAACAGAGAAAAAAATAGCCCGAACATGTCGGCGCGCCGTTCGCTCGCTCAGCCCCATGGCGGCGCGCCATCACGACGGATCACCCAAGGAGAAGACCATGCCCAAGCCCGCAGAAGTAACCTTTCCCAGTGATCGCGAAGTTCGCGTCACGCGTACCTTCAATGCGCCCCGCCAATTGGTGTGGGATGCGCATACCCGCCCCGAACTGGTGCGGAAGTGGCAGGGCTATGAAGGCTGGGACATGCCGGTGTGCGACATGGACGTCCGGGTCGGCGGCAACTACAAGTGGCAGTGGAAAAACCGCGAAGACGGCAACCAGTTCGGCTTCCTCGGTACGTTCACCGCAGTCGATGAACCGTCGACGCTTGTCCACGAACAATACTTCGACCCGGGCGACATGGACTTCGCCATGCCTACCGGCGATCCGTGCATCGTGTCACTGGGACTCAGCGAGCAGAACGGCGTCACGACGCTCGTCTGCACCTTGAGGTTCGCTTCGAAGCAGGCGCGCGAAGACGCGGTCTCCACCGGCATGACCGACGGCATGGAGCACAGCTACACCCGCCTCGACGACATCTTCAAAGCTGCAGCGTGAACGAGGAAACGGAGACCGGGATTCTCCCGATCTCCGGTACATCGACAAAGGCCATCCAGCAGCGGCGTTCCACGCCGCGAAGGTTCGCCGTTGCGGTTTCACCAGCGGCGGGTGACCGACAAGATTCAATTTGCCACTTTCCCTTTGCTCATATGAGCAAGTCATGATCCCCTGCCCGGTGCATGGCCATGCACCGAGAAGCGCTCCCGGTACTGCCTCGGACCGATGCCGAGCCGGCGTTGGAACGCGCGGCGCAAGCTCTGCTCGTTCGCGTACCCGGCGCGCGCAGCCAGGGCTTTCAGCGGCAGCGCGGTCTCTTCCAGTGCACGGCAGGCGACTTCCATGCGCATCGCTTCCACCGTCCTGGCGGGCGTGCGACCGTGCGCGTCGGCATAGGCGCGGGCGAATGTGCGCGGCGACATGCCGGCCTGCTCGGCAAGGCGACCGATGCTGAGGTCGTCGGCAATGTGCGCGGCGATCCAGCCATGCAGGTCGGCGAACTTGCCGGTGGCATCCGACTGCGCTGCCAGCGGAACGCTGAATTGCGACTGCCCGCCCGAGCGCTTGATGAACATCACGAGCTGCCGTGCGGTTTCAATGGCGACGCGGTGGCCGTGGTCTTCCTCGATCAGCGCCAGCGTGAGGTCGATGCCCGCACTGACCCCAGCCGATGTCCAGACCGATCCGTCCTGGATGAAGATGCGGTCGCCGTCGACCTGGATGGCGGGATACAGCTTCGCCAGTCGCTCGACCCACTCCCAATGCGTGGCCACGCGTCGCCCATCCAGCGTGCCGGCCGCGGCGAGCAGAAACGCGCCGGTACACACCGAGCACAGCCGGCGCACGTGCGGAGCGCGCAGCGCGATCCATGCCACCAGCCGCGGCGGCGCGCGCATCCGGTCGTCCTTGCTGCCGCCCGGCGCGATGAGCGTGTCGATCACGCTGTCGCTCAGCGCGGACAGCGGGACCGTCATGATCGGGAGTCCCGCGCTGGTGGCGACGAGGCCGCCATCTTCGGAGGCGACGATCGTTTCGTACAAGGCCGGCCCGTTGCCGGAAAACAGCTTGCTCGCGGTGAACAACGCCTGCAGCGGGCCGGCCAGGTCGAGCAGGTTCATCTGCTCATGCGCAAGCAGGACGACCCGGCGCGTTTTCCGGGTGGCGATCGAGGTCATTTCCTGAAATCCGGGTATTCGAAATCCAGCGCGACGCCATAGGCGGTGGACCGACCGTAGCGCTGCGCGATGCCGGCCAGCGCCTGATCCAGCATGCGCGCCGATGGCGTGGCGTCGAACGCGGGCAGCACCCGGTCGACCGGATTGGCGCCGCCAACGACACGGTCCGGCAACAGCGTCAGTCCGTGCCGCGTCTGCAACGGCGCAGCCGAGGCAGACAACGCATAGGCATGGCTGCGACCGGTGCGCGAGTACGCGTCGGCGGTGAGCGCAAGCGCGATCTCGTCCACGCCCGCGGCGACGGGCACGCCGATGCGCTGCATCGCATGCAGGTGCGCGTTGCTGTAGGTCGTATGTACAAACGCCATCAGATTGACTCCGAAACGTGGCCGGAACACGTCGCTATTATGGGCCGTGCTCCAATCGGAAACGCCGAGTTCGTGCGCCAGCGCGGCGGCATGCTCGTGCCCGGCGATGGCTTCGACCAGCGCGATCGAAACAGGCATGGACGCGCTGATGCCGGCGCTGGAGACGATCCTGCCGTCCGCCACATAGCGGACGTTTTTCACCCAGTGGACGTCGGGATAGGCCTTGGCCCGCAGCGCCTGGGTGGCCCAGTGCGCGGTGGCGCGATGCCCCTTCAGCAGCCCCGTGTTCGCCACCACCAGCGCCCCATCGCAGATGCTGACGATGGTGCCGCCTTTGGCGCCCTGCGCCGCGATCCATGCCAGCAGCGCCGGATCGTTGCGCCTGACCACCGCGGGCACGATCACGTAGTCGGCGCCCTCGGGAAAGTCCGCGTCGAACTCCGCGATGGTGGCTTGCGGCTGGATGCGCAACGCGGGCCGCATGGTGATCGGGCCAGGTTGCGTCGCCACGGTCATCACCCTGGCGACACCGGACTGTTGCAGGACGCCGTAGGGAATCACGTAGTCGGTGAGCTCGGTGCCGCTGTTCTCGCCGATGATGGCGATCAGCGGCTGTGTGCGGCCGAATCTGGCGTGGTGCGGCGCGATCTTCCCGGCCTGCGCCGCGACCGCAGCTGTCGCGGCGCCACGCGTTGGCGAGAATGCCGGTTGATCGGCCGCGAACGCTGTCGACATGGCCGGCGCAAGGAGTGCTGCAGCCGCAGCGACGAGCAAGGATCGAACGGTAGCGTTCATGACGGTTCCCATGGCAAAGGGCGGATGCCCCGGAGCCATTGTCAGAGAACGCCTCGCGGCATGAAGGACAGGGAACGTGCATTTCCTGCCAATCGGAAAGGGATGGAGGAAATCCAGTCGAGTGGTTCTACAACGTCACCAACGTCATCGACTGCATCGACCTGCAAAGCTCCACCCTGCACCCGGAAGGAAGCATCGCAAAGGAGGTATTCCTTGCCGATCCGGTCCCCACCGAGCCGGCGATCTTCAAGGACCCGCGAACCGCGCGCACGCGCATCCATGCCAATGAGCCAGCGAAAGAGCTGCTGCAGGAACAGATGGCATCTGCCGGCATCTCCGGCGCGGCCTTCGTCGAACCCGGCCCGCCTCCACCGCGCCCCCGCCCTGCCGTCTGACCCGAGAACAAGGAATGCGACACCGAGGCTCTGCCTGAAGCAGGATGCAGCGCAATGCGTGACGTCCCCCGGAATCGGACTCACGTTCACTTTCCCACGGCAGTGGGTGAACCTGACCCCGATAATTTTCGCACCAGGCCCGGCTCCACGGCCGTCCCGGCCGTGGAGCCGGCAGCCTCGACAAGCAGCACCTCCAGCAGGCGTGCCTGCCGTTTCAGGCTCACTTGATCTTGACGACGACTTTGCCCCTCGTGCGGCCCGCTTCAATGTAAGTCAGGGCTTCGTTGGTCGACTCGAATGGAAAGATGCGATCGATCACCGGACGGATGGCCCCGGCCTCGATGAGCCGGGTGATCTCGCGCAGCTGAAGTCCATTGGCCCGCATGAACAGGAACGAATATTTCAGACCACGACGAGCCGCCTTTCTTCTGACGCCGGCACTCAGCAGTCGGACAATGAGCCTCACGAACCATGGCGCACCGATGCCCTTGGAGAATGCGGGATCGGGAGGGCCGGAAATCGAGACGAGGGCTCCGCCGGGCTTCAACACGCGCATGGATTTCTCCAGCACCGTCGCATCCTGGCTATGCAGCACCACATCGTAGTTCTGCAGCACCTTCTCGACGTCGTCTTTCCTGTAGTCGATGACGATGTCCGCCCCAAGCCGCTTCACCAGCTCAGTATTGGCGCTGCTCGTGGTGGTGGCTACCGTGGCCCCGAGGTGCCTGGCCAATTGAATGGCGAAGGTGCCGACGCCACCCGATCCCGCCTGGATGAAGACCTTCTGGCCCTTCTTCAGATGGGCTCTCCCAACCAGGGCCTGCCAGGCCGTCAAGCCGACCAGCGGGATCGAAGCTGCTTCCTCCATGGTGATGTTGTTGGGTTTGGGCGCGACATCGTTTTCGTTCACGGCAATGAATTGCGCCAACGTGCCGATGCGGTGATCGGGCACCCGCGCATAGACTTCGTCACCCACTTTGAATTGCCGCGCTCGCGCTCCAACTTGAGTTACGACGCCGGCGACATCGTGGCCCAGTACAAACGGGGTGCGGTAAGGCAGGATCAGCTTGAATTCGCCGCTCTTGATCTTGGAATCCAGCAGGTTCAGACCTGCAGCGTGGCCTTCGATCAGCACATCGTCGTCCCGAAGCTCGGGCTTTGGCATGTCGCCCAGCCGCATCGGCTCCTTCTTGCCGTACCGATCCATGATGAACGCTTTCATGATGTCCTCCCTGCCCGCAACGCATCGAGCTGAAGGTCTTTTCGAATCCCGGCGTCCATCAGGCGAGCCGGTGCATATTTGCGAAGAAACTGCAGGCCGCGCGCGCGCCCGCCGGCCGTGTATCGCAGCTTCGGGCGAGCCGCGCGTGCCGCTCGCAGCACGGCATCGGCGACCACACCAGGCTTGTCGCCAGCCTCAACGAGCTTTTTCGTCCGTTCCGCCAAGGCCGCACGAATCTCGCGGTACTCATCGAGCTTCGAGTCGGGTTCCAGAAAGTTCGCCTCGAACTGCGTCTTTGTGTATGCAGGCTCGATCACCGAGACCCGGATGCCCCTCGTGCGCAGCTCATGATCGAGCGATTCCGAATAGCCTTCGACGGCGTGCTTGGTTGCCGCATAGAGCGCCCCGTACGGCATCGGCAGGAAGCCGAGCACCGAGCCGATATTGATGATGCGGCCATCCCCTTGACGCCGCATATGCGGCACGACGGCACGAGTCATCCGGATCATGCCGAAGAAGTTGGTGTCGAAGATCGCCTGCGCCTGCTCGATGGAACTTTCTTCCGCGCCAGCGGGCGCAACGCTGAAGCCGGCGTTGTTCACGAGCAGGTCGATGCGGCCTTCCCGCCGGATCACTTCTCCGACCGCAGCGTCGGCCGACTCGTCTCGCGTCACGTCAAGCGACAACATCGCAAAGGGCTGCAGTGTTGCCTGCGTTGCGCCCCTGCTGGTGCCATAGACCGTGTAGCCCGCGGCGCTGAGGCGTTCTGCCGTGGCCTTGCCGATGCCTGAGGAGGCTCCGGTGACGAGCGCGATGGATTTCCTGGGTTTCATGGGGACGCCTTTTGATGATTGGTCGCGAATTCGGTCGCGGCGAAGCGATGCAGTGCTGTGGGCTCCAGGTGGTGTCGTTCGTCCGGTGACTCGAATATGATATTCATCATATTTATACTCAAAAAAAAGGCCGGCACAGCCGCAACCCCACTCAGGCACCGGCAGGGACGAGGTGTTTCAACGCTGCCTTCAGCAGCGCATCGGAAAGCTTGGCGTCGTCGACAGCGCGCGCCATGACCAGGGCGCCAACCATCGTGGCCGCCATGACCAACGCGTGTTCATGCGCACCGGCCTGTCCCCAGTCGGGCGATTGACGGGCGACGACATCGATCATTTCCTTGATGCGGCGCGTGGCGGCTCGCCGTACCTCAGGCGCCTGACGTGGCATTTCCGAACCGAGGGCAGCAACCGGGCAGCCCATTTCCGGGCTATCGACATGCTCCTTTGACAGGTAGGCACGCAACAATCCCTGCAATGCCTGCTCCGGCGGCGCGGCGGCGGCGACGCGCGTCGATGTGGCGACAGCCTCGGCACCGGCACGATCCGCCGCCTCGGCAAGCATCGCCTCGCGCGAAGCGAAGTGCGCATAGAACCCACCATGCGTGAGGCCAGCCTCCTTCATGATGTCGGCAACACTGGTGCCGTCATAACCACTGCGCCGGATGGCGCGCGCAGCGGTTTCGACGATGCGTTCGTGCGTGGCTTGCTTGGATCGGGCAGCGGCTTTCCTCATATGATGATTATCATATTTCTGTCCGAGGCAAAAAGCAAGACGACTTCCAGGGTGGGTATCGGGGCCGAAATCGGGACGGAAGACGTTAAGCGAATCAAGGCAAAGAGATCTCCGGCCGCTTCGTAAGCACACGAAGGCCAGCAGGTCGAAATGGCGGGCAGGATGGCGAAGCTGTCGCTGAGCATCGCGTCCGCCGCGTGACAAAGCCTGTGGGTTGAGGCTACGCGAGCAACACCGTGAAAGCCCCGAGAACGATCTTCCCGCCGTGCGCCGTGGTGTCCGCGATCCGCGCCGCAGGCATGCCGCCAATGAAAACCTTTGTCGAACCCATGGCGATGATGTCTGGCGGACCGACACAAACGGCCATGTCCCCCGCACGCGCGGCCGGAAGGCCGCCGATCAGCACCGTTGGACATCCCATGGATATCGGTCCACCCACATGCGGGACGACTCCCGTCACCATCGGGCACACGTGGAAATCGGAAATCCTGGCCGCCGGCAAGCCACCACCTCCACCGCCTGCGCTGGATAATGAGCCTGCGGCGCCCCCTGCGCCTGAAGCCATGCTTGCCGCAGAAGTGGGGGTTCCTCTCAACGCGCGGTCGGCCTGTTCCACTGCCGAGAAAGCCGCGTCGGGGTTTTTGTCATGGATGGACTTCAGCGTCTGCCGTGGAATGTTGTTGAGATCGGTGACCTTGTCGTTATTGAGCAGCGCCGCCAGTTCGTGCTTGCGGAAAACCCGATCAGATGGTGCGTTGGCAACGAAGCAACGGCAGCTCCCCGATGCTTCGCTGGCGTACTTCACCGATGCTGCAGCCCAGATATCGTCCGCAAACAGCGAAAGCGGGGAGGCATAAAGATTCTGTCCTTCAAGCCATCGCCCGCACGGCGTCGCCTCCAGCGTCGTGGTTTCCTTCCCTGCCCGACTGCAGTGCTCGGCATACGCCTCGGCCGCCACACGATTCCTGCCCGAATCGTCCGAGTAAAACACCGCGCCATCATGTGGCGACGCCACCGGGAATGCTCCCGAAGCTATGACGCCTTCGAGTCGCTCCACTTCCATGTGGGATGTCATGAAATCAGCTCTCGATGGTTACCCAGTAATCGACCACCTGCCAAGCCTCCAGCAGATTCTTTGCAATTGTTGCGCGCACAAAGGCGTCGATTCTTTCCTGCTCGAAGGGGGGATCCCAGCGCAGATCGAGCGGCAACAGGATGGCAGCACCGAAACGACCGTCATCCGCTGCGATGGTGTCGCAATACAACGACAGCACATGGTCACCATCCCGGTACTGCATGGCGTTTCGATCCTTGCGGGACACTTCGACGCCTGAGTCGTTGGTAAGCAGATACGGTGCGATCACCCTGAACATGGATTCCTTCCTTGAGAAAGTGACAGAAGCAGCGGCCCAGCCGTCAGTGTCGGCGCGATGACAGTTGACATCAAGACGAATGCGGCAGGACGGCGCGCTGCAACACGTCTGCAACCTGGAGGCCACAGCGGGCTGCCGCCAGCGCAGGCTACCGGCCCGCCGGGCTCGGCCACGTGGCTCCGGTCCTCTCCTGCCCGTCGGACTTTTCCGAAATGCTCCGCGGAAAGCGCGCACGCCGGTGCAAACGCTCCAGTCAAAACCGGCCACCACGGCGCGGAGGCACGCCATCTGCTGACTGAAGTGCGCTCTGGCCCTGGTTCGGTCGAATACGTTCCCTGAAGCCGGACGATGTCTGCAGATCGCAGCGAACATCAAGCGCTGGACGCAAGCGCCACGCGAAAGTCGCGGCCCAGGATCTTTCGCCAGGCATGGGCGATGACTTGCCTGGCGTCGCGGGTGATGAGGTCGCCGTGAGAGAGGATCACGCGCTCGAAGTCCCACTGCAGGATACGCAGCATGCACTGGCGCACGAGCACCTTGTCGCCCCAGCCCAGCCGATACTCGGGCGCCGGGCCGGGCGTGTTCCACATCCCGATCATCCGGAACAGGAACCGCAGAAGCCCGTTGGTGCCCGGCGTGGCCGCCGTGACGTTCTCGACCAGGTCGACGAGGATCAGCGTCTTGCTGGCGTGGTGGAAGAACGCGACCTCACGCATCACGCGCGGACCCTGCAGAAGCACCTGTGACAACTCGCCCTGCCACAGCGCTGGCGCCTCGTCACCGAGGACCTCGTCGAATGCCAGCCCCTTCGCCCGCTTCTCGACGCCAGGACAGATGCAGGTCACTGCCTCGGGAAACGCCCGCTGACACGAGCGCACGTGGAGCCAGTGGAAATTGCCTGGCGCGATGATCGCCGCGACCGGCCCCAGCGCCGCCACCTCGGCGGTCAACGCCTCGTCGAACGGACACGGGGAGTGGATCAGGATCTGGCCGCCGCGTAGTTTGATCACCGTCATCCGCGCGTTGATCCGCGCCCCACCCAGGGAGACCACATAGTCCCGCAGCCACAGCGCGCCGGGAACGAAGACTTCGAGAGAACCAGCCACGGCATTGCCTCCGCGAATGGGCGACCTACTGGAGCGGACATTACCTCTTCGGACCGAAGGTCGTTGGATTGTTTAATTTCCTCCGTCCCGGCTTCTCGGCCGGCGTGGTTTCGCCTCGGTTGGTGTTCGACTAGGATGTAAAGCCACTTCGTCAAATGCAAAGGATCTGCAACATGAAGCATTCCTTCCTGATCTGGCTGACGCTGGGGCTCGGTTCGCTCGGCCTTCTCGTTTCCTCCTTCACGCTGTTTGGCATGTTGTGGGCGTGGACCAGCATGGTGCATGTGTCCCCGTATTTCTCCCACAACATGACCCTGGAGTTCTGGCAGACCCTTTTTTATGCGGCGGTCGTGTATGCCGTGATCCGGCGACCGGCCTGGGGGCACGCCCTGTGCGTCGTCTTTGCCGTACTGCTGACGCTGGTCTTCGCCATCTCCGCCAAACACCCGCACACCTACGGTTTCGCGCTGATGCCCAGCATGCAACTGAAGTTCGTGCACGCGCTGCTGTTTCTGGCCAGCCTGATTTACGCCTTCA
The DNA here is from genome assembly GCF_050026815.1 of Rhodanobacter ginsengiterrae. Classification (NCBI taxonomy): domain Bacteria; kingdom Pseudomonadati; phylum Pseudomonadota; class Gammaproteobacteria; order Lysobacterales; family Rhodanobacteraceae; genus Rhodanobacter; species Rhodanobacter ginsengiterrae. The sequence goes on from NZ_JALBWO010000052.1 coordinate 237,377, forward strand.
TGATGGCCATCGGCTCCAAGTCAGTACGGCACTATTTTTCGCCACCGCCGGACGATTCTGTGGACGCCGCGGAACATGAGCCAGCGTCCTATCCAGCGCCGAATGCGCGCCGTACCGCGCCTGCGCCTGCCGAAAAGATCGCCACGCCGCCGGCGTTGCGTACCCACGTCGGGACCGAGGAAGTCAAGCAAACCAAGGCAGAAAGCCCTTCGGCCGATTGATGGGTACATGAAAGCCAGAGCGGGAAGCGCGAACCAAATACAGGCCGCTCGCCAATCAACTTCCTCCGTCCCGGTTGCTCGCGGTTTCTTTGCCTCCGTCCCGCTTTCGCGTCGCCGCGACCGAGCTACCCCATACTCAGTGGTAATCGTCTTCGCGCTGGTGCCGCACCGCCAGCACGGTGACGGTTTTGGCATCATCGATTTCAAACAGCGCCACATAGCCGGACGCGCCGAAGGCGATGATCAACTCGCGCAGGAAGGTGTTGTCAGGCGCAGCCTTCCGGCAACTGAAGGGTGAACTCCCCAGCAAGCCCAGGCCATTGCGGATGGCGTCCAAGGCGCGCTCTGCCGTGGTCAAGTCGCCATCGTCACGTACCAAGGCAAAGTCGTACAGCCGCTCCAGGTCAGCCAACGCTTCCTCCGTGAAGCGAACCTTGAATGTCATGGCGCGGCTTTCTTTGCCTTGGCCAACCGCGCCTCAAGCTTCCTCAGCACGGCAGCCGACGAAAAGTACACGCCGGTCGCCTTGGCCTGATCACGCGAAGCCAGTCCACGGGCGATGAAGGCAGCCTGCTGCTGACGCTGCTGAATTTGCGCCCGCACCGCGGACTCGACAAAGCCGGACAGACTTTCTCCGTCGCGCAAGAGTCCTTCGGCAGCCTCACGCAGAGCCGGCTCCACGCGCAACGAGGGGATGGTCGCGGTTTTCATGGAAACTCCTGATGCGATGCAATTGCGACACATCTTCGCGCAATTCAGTGACAGGGGCAAATCGCCGGAAAGCTGCCGGGCGCGACTGTCGGCAGGCCTCAAGATCGGATGTCGGCGACAACGCGGGCTACGCGAAGATCATGAGAAAAGGCGCCAAAAATCGCAGAATTCGTCCCTGAAACGAATCGCAGTCCAACGCGTCGGCCTCAAAGAAAGAGCACTCTGACCAAGGTTTCCCGAGGAGTGAACCGCTGCCCGCCAAGCCAATGATGCCGGGAGCCATGCGGGCCCCATGCGGGATTCGCGACGCTCATCAAATTGTTCGTGCCTGCATTCCCCGGAAGGGGTCAGCTCACGCGGCTGAGCGAGATTGCCGTGACTGCAGGGCAACGCGTACGAGATACACGACGATCGCGATGTTGGCGATCAGCGCAGCCAATTTGAACCCGCTGAAACGGTGCGCGGCTTCGTAGATTTCCAGCGGCACCAGCGAGCCGGTGGCGACTACCGTGAACCATTCCGCCCAGTACTTCTGCAACCACAGCCCAATGCCCTCGGTCGCAAAGATCACGGCATAGGCCAGGGCGACCAGTCCGATCGCCACGAACTTGCTCGGGCCCATCGACTGCAGCTTCTCCACCAGCCTCCAGCGCAGGCCGCTACTGTCGCTCAGCGACAACTGCTCCAGCCAGTGCACCAAATGGTCGAAGTTCTGCGAACGATCCAGATGGAAGGCCGTCATCGCCACCAGGACCAAGCCGATGGCCTTGGCGGCCTTGTAAACCGCGATGACACGCAGCCACCCATGGTTGCGAAACTTGCGCGTTTCGGTCGGCCCGGCTTGGGAGTCGCGGCGAATATCGGACATGGCGGGACATTCCGGGAATCAGTACCCGAGTGTGCTGGGTTCACCCCCGATTTCACGGACACTTACGAGAAGGCCGATGCGGCCGATGAGGAGTGTTCATGTCGAAGCGAAGAAAATTCAGCAGCGAGTTCAAGCGTGGCGCGGTTGAACGAGCTAATCAGCCGGGCGTCAGTTGTGCCCAAGTGGCTCGGGAACTGGGGATCCGGGATAGCCTGTTGACCCGCTGGAAGCGCGAGTCCGAGAGCCAGGGCAAGAGCGCCTTTGCCGGCACGGGAACG